>CAMFQI010000092.1 GCA_945980015.1 uncultured Eubacterium sp.
CTTATACATTATATACCGAGAGAGAGGATGTAACTTAATGAAGAAAAAGAAGGCGTTGAAAAAGGGATTACGTCTTTATGAGGGCAAGGAGCTTTCAAAAAACTATCCCATTACAACAATCAAGGCTGACGAAATTATGGTCTTCCCCCTTTCCCAGCATATCGGCAAACCGGCTAAGCCGGTTGTTGAAGTCGGTGAGCGGGTACTCAAAGGGCAGATTATTGCTCAGGCAGACGGATTTATCAGCACTAATATTCATTCAAGTGTATCGGGTACAGTAAAGGCTATCGAAAACAGACTTACTGTAAGCGGCGACAAAAAGCCATCAATCGTAATTCAAAACGATTTTGAAAATGAGGAAATCGAGGGCTTGGGTAAAAAAACAGACCCATCTTCACTTACGAATGAAGAAATTATTGAAAAAATCAAAAACGCAGGTATTGTCGGATTAGGCGGAGCAGGCTTTCCTACCCACGTAAAGCTATCTCCGAAAAATGCTAATGATATCGACACAATCATCGTTAACGGCTGCGAATGTGAGCCGTATTTAACAGTTGATTATCGGGTTATGCTTGAAAAGGGAGAGCAGATTGTTAAGGCTTTGAGAATGATATTAAAGCTATTCCCAAATGCAATGGTTATCTTTGGAATTGAGGACAACAAGGCTGACAGTATCAAGGTAATTAAGGGATTTATATCAGACAACGACAAAATGGATATTTGTCCGCTTAAAACAAAATATCCGCAAGGCGGTGAGAGAAGCCTCATTTATGCGGTAACAGGAAGAAAAATTAACTCAAAAATGCTCCCTGCCGACGCAAAATGTCTTGTTCTTAACACTTCAACCTGCTACGCTATATACAATGCACTCTTTGAAAATATACCGCTTATTCACAGGTATATGACCATATCGGGTGACGGCGTTAATCAGTGCAACAACTTTAAGGTACCGCTCGGAATGAGCCACAACAGTGTGCTGACTGCGTGCGGCGGACTAAAGGAGGATGCCTGCAAGATTATAAGCGGCGGACCTATGACAGGTACTGCACTTAATACTCTCGATATTCCTGTTGAAAAAACATCATCTTCAATTCTTGCGTTTACCGTTGATGACGTTGCTTCAATAAAGGAGTCAAATTGTATAAGATGTGGAAAATGTGTTAGCGTTTGTCCTGCAAATCTTGTTCCTCAAATGCTTTCAAAATCCGTTATAAATTCAGATTTTGAAAAATTCGAGGATTTGGGCGGAATGGAATGTGTTAAATGCGGTTGTTGTTCATACATATGCCCTGCAAAAATTCCGCTTACTCACCTAATCACAATCGGCAAGGCTGCTGTTAAGCAAGCTCTTGACGAAAAAGCAGCAAAAGGAGGAGTGACAAATGTATAATGTTTCTATTGCTCCTCATTTGAGAGCAGAAAATTCAACTAAATCAATAATGCGTGACGTCGCAATTGCAACATTGCCTATTTTGGCCTTCGGATTCTACAGATTCGGCTTACCTGCCGTGCTTGTAACATTGCTATGCGTTGCTTCAAGCGTATTATTTGAACTGTTATTCGAGCTGATAACAAAGAGAACTGTTACGATTTTTGACAATTCGGCATTGGTAACAGGCTTAATTCTTGCAATTAACCTACCGGCAAGCGTACCTTGGTACATACCCGTTCTCGGAAGCGGCTTTGCAATAGTTGTTGTTAAGCTTCTTTTCGGCGGT
Source organism: uncultured Eubacterium sp. (assembly GCA_945980015.1). Taxonomy (GTDB): domain Bacteria; phylum Bacillota; class Clostridia; order Oscillospirales; family Acutalibacteraceae; genus Eubacterium_R. Next base: position 1,719 of record CAMFQI010000092.1, read on the forward strand.
CTCGGACAAAACTTTATGAATCCGGCTTTGGCCGCAAGATGCTTTTTGCTCATTTCCTTCGCTTCAAAAATGAGCGACTTTGCCACATACGGCGTATATAATGCAAATTTGAGCGAGCTGTTCAAGGGCGGAAAAATAAAGCAATGCTTTACTCTTCTTGCTGGACAGAACGCTTCTACGCTTGACGCAGTATCGGGCGCAACTCCTCTTGCATCTCTTGAAAGCGGAGCGGAGCTCGATTTAGCATCTTTATTCTTCGGTATGCACGCCGGAACTATCGGTGAGGTAAGTGTGCTTGCAATACTTATCGGCGCCGCATATTTACTTATCAAAAAGGTTATTTCAATAAGAATCCCTGCGTCCTACATTCTTTCAACAGTAGTTTTCATTGCAATTATAAGACTTATCAATGGTGACGCATTGAGCGTTCAGTATCTCCTTTCACAGATTATGGCAGGCGGATTGCTTGTAGGTGCGTTCTTTATGGCTACCGACTATGCAACAAGCCCGATTAATTCAAAGGGACAAATACTTTACGGAATAGTTTTAGGCTTGCTTACTGCTTTATTCAGAGTTGTAGGCTCATCGGCTGAGGGAGTTTCCTATGCAATAATTATCGGCAATCTTTTTGTTCCGATTATAGAAAAGATTACTCTTCCGAAGCCTTTTGGCTCACATTCAAGAAAAGGAGGAGAAAGCAATGGCTGATAAAAAATCAAATACTATAATTAATACCATTATATTAACCGTCATTTCGGTTATTGCGGTTGCGCTTCTTGCTATTGTTAACCAAATTACAGCCGAGCCCATAGCGCAGGCTGAGGTAAATCAAAAGGCGCAGGTTTACAAGGTGGTATATTCGGATTGCGACAGCTTTTCGGAAATTGAAAACACCGAGCAAATGATTGCCGACTCAGAAGCATTGCTAAATGAAAAGGGTCTTAGCGGTTGTAAAATAATTGATGTTTTGGCGGCTAACGACGCTTCAGGCAAGACAGAGGGCTACATTGTTGCCGCTTCATCAAATGCAGGCTACGGCGGTGAAATACAAATTGCTATCGGTATAAAGGACGGTAAGCTCACAGGCTTCTCGTCAATCAGCAACAGTGAAACCGCAGGTCTCGGTTCAAAATGCTCCGAGCCTGAATTTACAGAGCAATTCAAGGGTAAATCTGCTTCCCTGCTTACATTTACAAAGAGCGGTGCTTCTTCGGAAACAGAAATTGATGCAATCAGCGGTGCTACCATTACAACTAATGCGGTAACGCAGGCTGTAAATGCCGCAATACTGTTCTATCAGGAAAACTTCGGCGGCGGCGCACAGGAGATTGCAAAAGCAGATTTAACCGAGTTTTATAAAAAAGCGTATCCGGGTGGCGAAGAATTTTCGGATATTGAAAATGCAAAAGATTTAATCGCTAATTCAAGCGCACTTCTTGAGGAATATTCACTCACAGACTGTACGATTGAAGAAATTAAGGCAGTTAACGGCGGTGAGGGTTATGTTATTTCAACAACCGCAACAGGCTTTGCAAAAACCTCTCCATTCCAAATTGCAATCGGTATTAAGGACGGAAAGCTTACAGGCTTTGCAGTAGTCAGCTCAATGGAAAGCCCGGGCTACGGTGCAAAAATGGAAGAGGACGCTTTCACCTCTCAATTTGCCGGTAAAACCGCAAATGTACTTACTCAAAAGGTGGGCGGCACTGCCGATAACGAAATTGACGCAATCGCCGGTGCAACAATTACATCAAGCGCCATTGCAAGAGCCGTAAATGCGGGAATAGTTTTCTATCAATCTAATTTCGGCGACGCTTCACAGCTTGATAAACAAACACTTGCTTCAAGCAGTGCAGACGCTTCATCAGGCGCAACCGCACAGGCACAGGGCGGTCAGCAAAATCAAAACCAAAATCAGCAAGGAAAGGAGTAATTTTATGAAGGCTTTACTAGAAAGATTATACAACGGTATCATAAAAGAAAATCCTACCTTTGTGCTGATGCTCGGTATGTGTCCGACTCTTGCGGTTACATCAAGCGCACTCAACGGCTTGGGTATGGGCGTTGCAACAATGGCGGTACTTATTATGTCAAACCTGCTTATTTCGTTGCTTCGCAAGGTTATTCCAAACGGTGTAAGAGTTCCCGTTTATATCATCATAATTGCTTCATTTGTAACAATAGTTGAAATGCTGATGCATGCTTATGTTACACCGCTTTACAATAGTCTCGGTATTTTCATACCTCTTATCGTTGTAAACTGCATAATACTCGGCAGAGCAGAATCATATGCATCAAAAAACAATGTTCTTCTTTCAATATTTGACGGTATCGGCGTCGGCTTAGGCTTTACTGTAGGACTTACTGCAATCGGTATTGTAAGAGAATTACTCGGAAGCGGCTGTGTATTTGGATTAAGAGTCCTTCCCGAGAGCTATGAGCCTATTTCAATATTCATTCTTGCACCCGGTGCATTCTTTGTTCTTTCTATTCTGTGTGCAGTAATGAACAAGCTTACCAAAGGAAAGAAAAAGGAAGCAAAGACAAAATGCTCAGGCAACTGTGCAAATTGTGCTAACGCAGAAAAGGAGGGTAAATAATGGCAGGTAAATTATTTTTAGTGCTTATTACAACAGCGCTTATAAACAATGTTGTGCTCAGCCAATTCTTAGGTATTTGCCCGTTTTTAGGAGTATCAAAATCAACCAAAACTGCCGCAGGTATGGGCGGAGCAGTAATATTTGTAATAACACTTTCCTCACTCGTTTCGTCAGTTCTTTATAAATTAGTTATTCAAAAGCTAAATCTCGAATATCTTAAAACAATTATATTTATTGTTGTTATTGCGTTTTTAGTTCAGCTTGTTGAGGTATTCTTGAAAAAAGCAGTTCCCTCTTTATATAAGAGTCTGGGAATATATCTTCCGCTTATTACAACAAACTGTGCAGTTTTAGGTACTGCGCTTACGAATGTTCAACAGGATAACGACATATTAACAAGTGTTGTAACAGGCTTCGGTACGGCTGTCGGATTCACTATTGCAATAGTAATTATGGCAGGAGTTAGAGAAAAAACCGAAAACAACGACTATTTAGGCTGCTTTAAGGGTACACCTGCAGTATTGATGACTGCCTGCTTGATGTCGATTGCTTTTTACGGCTTTAACGCATTTGCATAAGGAGGAATAGTAATGGATATAAAAGCTATACTTATCGCTGTTGGCGTAATTGCCGTTATAGGAGTTATTATCGGTATTGTTTTAGGAATTGCCGAAAAGGTCTTCCATGTTAAAGTAAACGAAAAAGAAACCGCTGTGAGAGAAGTTTTACCGGGCAGTAATTGCGGTGGCTGCGGCTATGCAGGATGTGACGCAATGGCGGCTGCCATTGCAAATGGCGACGCACCTGTAAACGGTTGTCCCGTCGGCGGAAATGATGTTGCTCATAAAATTGCTCAAATTATGGGTCAGGAGGTTCAGGAAACCGAAAGAAAGGTTGCCTATGTTAAATGCGACGGCAACGGAGAAAAGCGTGCCGTGGACTACAACTACATAGGAATTGAATCCTGTATTGCGGCTGATTTACTTCCCGGTTCTAGTCCTTATTCCTGCAAATACGGTTGTTTAGGCTTCGGCTCGTGTGCAAGAGTTTGTCCGCAAAGAGCAATAAGAATTATCGACAAAAAGGCTGTTGTAGACGAAGAATTGTGTATTGCCTGCGGAAGGTGTATAAAAGCCTGTCCACATAATTTAATTGAACTTGTTCCCGCAAGCTCGAAATACAGAGTTCAATGCTCGTCGCACGTTTTCGGTAAAGATGTAAGAGACGCTTGTACGGCAGGATGTATTTCTTGCAAGATTTGCGAAAAGAACTGCCCTAACGATGCAATTCACGTAAAGGACAACATCGCAAAGATAGATTATGAAAAATGTACACATTGCGGAATATGTGCCGCAAAATGTCCAAGAAAAATTATCAAAGAATATTGATAAATTTTTACCAATCGTATTGACAAACGATAAATTTTATTTTAATATAGTGTAAAGT
>CAMFQI010000093.1 GCA_945980015.1 uncultured Eubacterium sp.
ACGCTGAAGCCCGAAATATCGGCGCCTGCATTGTTATAAAACTTATAAGAAGCAAGCGCATATGTTCCGACAATCGGAACAAGCTCGCCGAATATCGAGCCTGTCATACTGAAAAAGAAAAGCTTTTTTCCGTACGTCTTTATTATTCTTACATTATCGTCAACAGCTCTTTGGTAATTGCGAAGCATAACGCCGAAAATATTTGAGCATCTAACGTCCTTAGAAAAATCCTTTAGAAAAACTGTTCTTTGGGCATACGCTTTTATTCTATTATTTGAGGTCATAGAGAGGTCTTTTTTGTAAATCAGCTTACTCTTTATTATCTCGACGACAAAGACAATCGAAACAGGCGCAAGAAAAATCAAATACGCTTTATCAATTGTCGCAACAACTCCAACAATTAATATCAATGAAAGAAGATTTGCAATTACTCTTGCAAACTGCAAGCAATATCCGAGAAAGAAGCCGCTGTTCAAAATATCGGTAGCCCTCTTATAGCTATCGTAGAAAACAGGGTCCTCGTAGCAGGCGACGTCAACCTCCGACGCCTTTTTGAAAATCATATTATTAAGACCCTTAAAAACCCTTTTTGCCGAAACATTAAGCAAATAATCGCATCCAACAACTATCAACTCATTAAGCATTGAGAGTCCGACAAAAGCAAGCAGTATTTTTACATAATAGCTAAACGAAGCATTTCCCTCAATGAGCGAAAGCAGTACCTTCAAAAACAAAACTGCCTGAAAGAAATTCACGAAAACGAAATAAGAGGTCTGTGCAAAAACTGCGGCAGGCATTATAACCTTGTCGGATTTATACATTATTTTTGCGGCGTATAAAATATTTTTTACAACAGGAACCTTTACGTCCTCGTGCAAGGGCACCCATCTTCCCTGCGGCATATTCTCACCTTCTGTTACTAAATTACAATATACACTACATATTATCACAAGGCTGAATTTTTTTCAATCAAAACGACACAATTTGCAAAATTAAAATCGTCACAAAAGGTATTGACATTTGGAAAATAAAGGCTATAATTAGAATTAGCACTCACAAGTGTAGAGTGCTAATTTGCAAAAAGGATATGATTTTTATGAAGAAAAAACAATTTAAGGCAGAGTCGAAGAAGCTGCTTGATATGATGATTAACTCAATTTACACGCACAAGGAAATCTTTTTGCGTGAGCTGATATCCAACGCAAGCGACGCTATCGACAAGCTGTATTTCAGGTCGCTCACTGACGACAGCGTAAAAATGAACCGTGACGAATTTTGCATTATGCTCGACATTGACAAGGAAAACAGAACGCTCACAATTTCGGACAACGGTATCGGTATGACTGCCGAAGAGCTTGAAAGCAATCTCGGAACAATTGCAAAAAGCGGCTCGTTCAATTTCAAAAACGAAAATGCAGACAACGAAAATGCCGAGGACATTTCGGTTATCGGTCAGTTTGGCGTAGGCTTTTACAGTTCGTTTATGGTTGCCGACAAAGTTGAGGTTGTTTCAAAGGCGTTTGGCGAGGAAAAGGCTAACAAGTGGGTTTCTTCGGGTGCAGACGGTTACACAATAGAGGAATTTGAAAAGGAAAACGCAGGCACCGTAATCACTCTGCACATTAAAGAAGACACGGAAAACGAGCATTATTCCGACTATTTGGAGCAGTACAAGATTGACGAGCTTGTTAAGAAATACAGCGACTATATTCGTTATCCTATCAAAATGGAAATGAGCCATCAGGTGCCCGACAAGGATAAGGAGGGCGAATACATCACAGAGGTAAGCGTTGAAACGCTCAACTCTATGATTCCGCTTTGGAGAAAATCAAAGAGCGAAATTAAGCCGGAGGAATACAACGAATTCTATAAGGAAAAATTTATGGATTACAGCGACCCGCAGCTTGTTATTCACTCCAAGACAGAGGGACAGGCTACCTTTAATTCGCTTATGTTCATTCCTGAAAATCCGCCATATGATTTTTATTCAAAGGAATACGAAAAGGGCTTACAGCTTTATTCAAACGGCGTGTTGATTATGGACAAATGCGCCGACCTGCTCCCCGATTATTTCAGCTTTGTAAAGGGTCTTGTGGACAGCGCAGATTTGAGCCTCAACATCAGCCGTGAAATGCTTCAGCACGACCATCAGCTTAAAATAATCGCAAAGGCTATTGACAAAAAAATCAAAAACGAGCTTAAAAAATTACTCAACAACGACAGAGAGAAATACGACAAGTTCTTCTCCACCTTCGGCACACAGCTCAAATACGGCGTTTATGCAAACTACGGTATGGAAAAGGACGGCTTGAAGGATTTGCTTGAGTTCAAGAGTTCAATGTCGGACGGCTACACAACGCTTAAGGAATATGTTGAAAGAATGGCTGACTCGCAGGAAAGCATTTATTATGCCTGCGGTGAAAGTGTTGAAAAAATCGCACTTCTTCCTCAGCTTGAGGCAGTAAAGGAAAAGGGCTACGAGGTGCTTTACTGCACGGATGAAATAGACGAATTTGCTATTCAAATGCTTATGGAATACGAGGGCAAGCACTTTGCTAATATCTGCAAGGACGACATTGACCTTTCAACAGACGCAGAAAAGGAAGCTATTAACAAAAAGAACGAGGATTCAAAGGAGCTTCTTGATAAAATAAAGAATGTTTTGGGCGACAAGGTAAGCGCCGTAAAGTTCTCAAACAAGCTCGGCTCGCACCCTGTTTCAATCTCGGCTCAGGGCTATGTTTCACTCGAAATGGAAAAGGTGTTCAGTCAGATGCCCGGCGCAAATCAAGGTATGAAAGCACAGCTCGTGCTTGAAATCAACTCCGAGCACCCGATTGTAGAAAAGCTTGAAAACGCCGACGACGAGCAGCTCAAAAAATATGTAACTCTTCTGTATTCAAGCGCGAGACTTATTGCAGGACTTGACATAGAAAACCCAACGCAGTTCAGCGACTTGATTGCAGAAATGATGTAATAGGGATAATTAATAATTTCACGGGAGGTCGATAATGCCCTCCCCTACAATGTGTTTATGAAACAATTTCGTAGGGGGATTTGTGTTTCGCCTCCCGTTATTATTTATGTTAGTCAAGAGCGGAATTAACCAACCTTTGTTTGTCAACACAAGGAACCGTCCCTGTGCATACGCAAACAAATCAAGGCGAAGCCTTGTATAGCATCAATTCCGCAAGAATTGCATATCATCAACACGCAGTGTTGCATCTCATCAAGCCGCAGGTAATACAGCCTTCGGCTGATGATATGCGCCTACGGCGATGATATACACGCTGACGCGTGATGATATGCCAAGCCTGCGGCTTGGATAAAAAAAGAAGTAACTTTTGTCTTCCAAAAGTTACTTCTTTTTTGGTGCACCTGACAGGAATCGAACCTGCACATCTCTCGATACTAGATCCTAAATCTAGCGCGTCTGCCAGTTCCGCCACAGGTGCCTAACGGTGTATATGATATCACAGGTTTTTAGAAAATGCAAGGGAGAAATCAAAAAAGTTTGAAGCTGTTTTCCATTTCTTTTTTTATTTTTGCAAGGATTCGTTTTTCGAGGCGGGAAATATAGGACTGGGATATGCCGAGCTCATCGGCGAGCTGTTTTTGGGTATGAGCCTTACAGCCGTTCATACCGAAGCGCTGATACATAATATTGCGCTCCTTTTCGGGAAGCGAGCCAACGACCTTGCGAAGCAGCTTCTTTTCGTCGTCATATTCGATATTTTCGCTTATTTCATCAGGCTCGGTACCAAGAACATCACGTAAGGTAAGCTCGTTACCGTCCCAATCGGTGCTTAGCGGCTCGTCGAACGACATCTCAATTTTTGAGTTCGATGACTTACGCAAAAACATCAGTATTTCATTTTCGATACATCTTGAGGCATAAGTTGCGAGCTTGATATTTTTTGAATAATCAAAGGTGTTTACAGCTTTCATAAGACCTATTGTGCCGATAGAGACGAGGTCCTCGGTTGTAACATTGGGACATTCAAACTTGCGTGCGATATAAACAACGAGGCGCAGATTATGAATAATCAAAAGCTCCTTATTTGTTTCGTCACCGCAGGCAAGCTCATTTACTATCTTTTCCTCCTGCTCCTTAGTCAGAGGCGGCGGGAGAGTATCGGGACCGTTAATATAAAAGCAGGTGTTCCTCTTGAATATTTTAAGCAAAAATGAGATTAGCTTTTTCATAAAATCGACCTTTCAAACAGACAAAATATTATAGCTTAGCAGAGCTGAATAGCTTTCATTTTTAATATTCTCGGACAATGCAACATAGGCGTTTTCGATAACCTCCTCACCCTTTGAGGATTTCAAAACAATCTTATCGGGCTTAAAGGCAACAAGAAGTCCGTTACCGTTTACGGAATTTACGGGTACATAGCGGAAGCTTTCAATTTCAAAATTGATTTTTGATTTATCAACAACAATCACGGGCGAATTAGAAAACGGCTCACGAAGATTGTTGCCTGTATCCAAAAATGCAAGCATAGTTGAGCAATTACCTTTATACTCAATTTTCAGGGTATAGATTTCCTTTTTTGAAAGCAGACGGTCATATATTCTTATTACAACGCAGGAAAGCAAATATGACGCAAGAGCACAAACAATAATCATACCTGCCGAGAGGTCAAAATAAATCACCGAATTATTCACCGCAATAAAGCCAAGCTCAAAGACAAAGCAAACTGCAATCGTTACGCCCAAAACAATAATGCTTGAAAAATAGAAAATTAAAACTGATTTTATGTACTGCGTCAACCTATGAAAGCTGAATGCCACAGCGACAATAACAAGGCTTGAAGCAATTTTCAGCAAAGCACTTAGAAGCTCATTTACACCGTCGCAGAATATAATCAACGAATATGCCGCACCGATGATTGAAGCTATAACAAAGCGAATGGGAGTTGCTCGCTTTTTAGTGAGCTTTGCGGTAATTTCGAGAAGCACGAATGTCAAAAGAAAATTGAGCATCAACAAAACATCAACATAAATTACAATAAAAATACCCCCTGTGCGATTTGATTATAAATCACAAAGAGAGTAAATTTTGTCAAAAAAGATAATCAGTCGATAATTTCGATAGTCTCAATTACAACATCGTGCAAAGGCTTATCGTTCATACCCGTTCTGACGCTTGCAATATCGTCAAGCACATCTGCACCGTCGGTCAGCATACCGAAAACGGTGTGGTGAAAATCAAGCCACGGAGTTCCGCCCTTTTGCTCATAGGTGCTTACAACCTCGTCCGAAAAGCCGCCCTGTGCACCGATTTGCTTCATTTGAGAAATGAGATTCGAGGGAACATCCTTTGCCTGCACAACGAAAAACTGCGAGCCGTTTGTATTCGGTCCCGAATTAGCCATGGAAAGAGCACCGTAAAAATTACGTGCGTCAACGCTGAATTCATCCTCGAAGCTTCTGCCCCAAATTGACTCTCCGCCCATTCCTGTTCCTGTAGGGTCGCCGCCCTGAATCATAAAATCCTTGATTATTCTATGAAAAATCAAGCCGTCATAATAGCCGTTTTTTGCATGAGTAACAAAGTTCTCGACTGTTTTGGGAGCGATTTCATCATAAAGTGTAAACGCCATATCTCCCATATTTGTTTTAATAATTGCCTGCATTATATTTTCATCCTTTCATTAATTTGCTTTATTACATCTGTATCAATTTTCTGCACTCTTCTGTCTGTCTCTTATACACATCTCCGAGCCCACGAGACGTAGAGGAATC
>CAMFQI010000094.1 GCA_945980015.1 uncultured Eubacterium sp.
TTCCTCTACGTCTCGTGGGCTCGGAGATGTGTATAAGAGACAGATACGGAGCTGTGCAGGCAACCAACGGAATTATGAAACCCCTTCCCGAAAAGAATTTATAATAAGGAGGAATTAACTTATGGGAAACAGAGCAATCATTAGACCTATTAACAGCACAATGGGAGTATACCTGCATTGGAACGGCGGAATTGACAGCGTTACAGCCTTTCTGAAATACTGCGAACTGAAAGGTTATAGAGATTTTGGCGGAGAATATGCTGATGGGTACGGCATTGCAAGATTCTGCCAGATTGTTGGAAACTTCTTTGGCGGAGATTGCAGTATCGGTCTTGTGGAAAACGTGGCAGACAGCGACGCCGATGAAATTGACAACGGAATTTACATAATCGACGGCTGGAAAATCGCTAAGAGAATCGGTAATCAACCTCCTCGTGAGGGTTACAATATCACCGAAATGCTGTGCGATATTGACGATGCTCAACCTGAATCGGAACGCCTGACAAGAGAATATATTACAGCGGAAGAAGTTACGCCATCGGAATTGAAGGTCGGTGACAAGATATACTACCGTGACCATAACGGAAAAATAAGCTTGGAAACTGTTCTTGGATTTGGAGCCAAAGGTCAGTGGCGCAACGGAGATGTTTCGGGGCTTCCTTACATCGGAAAATATGGCGGAAACAATCCGGCAGATAACGGAAATAATTACTTGAAACAAAATGTAAGAAAGCTTAAGGAGGAATGACAATGAAACACTCAATTAGGGAATTATTAATTAAGGCAAACGAAGAACAAGACCTCGAGCTTGCAACTATTGCGAGCAATATACTGTATGCCTTAACCTACAAGTACGACTGTCCAACGGATTGGAATTCAATTCGTGAAGAATTGTACGTGGAATTTAAAGATTGTGAATGGATAATGGATTCTGTTTATGAGTTCAAATTCCTTACAGAAACAGGAGGGGTATAATGAATTTTGATAGCATTCTTAGAGATATTTATAAGTCAAGAACATTCTACGAGCTTGAAAAATGTGCGGAATGTATTTATGAAGCTTACTATATTGACGAAGAAATTAATCAAATGGAAAAAGAAAAGCTTTGCGGCATTGCAGAAAAACAATGCAACAGAATATTTTGTTTTATAGCAGACCCTGATACATACGACATCTTGGATAAACGATATATGGACGAAGAGGGTGACATCGTATATGCAAGAGAACTGAGGACAATATTCGATAGCTTTACAGACGAGGAAAAAGCTGCGCACAATAATAATTTCAGAGACTATGTTCTTGACTGTATGGATTTCAACGGCGGAACATTAACTAGGATTTTATAAGGAGGACTTTATGGATAAGGTAAAGGTTTTATTTAGAATGAGTAAGAATCCATATACCAAATGTTGGGAATGTGAAGCTTTCTTCCCTGAGTTTATTGCAAGCCCCGGAATGATGCAATGTTATTCAGAAGAAGGTTGGTGCGAAGCAAGTCTTGGCTATTACCACAACACACGAAAGGCGACACCGGAGGAATATGATAAGATGTATACTTACCTCAAGAATGAGTTTAAGAATCCAAGTCCTTATGATATAGCCAATGGATATGACGAACCTAGGGAACTTGAAGTAATCAAGAAAATAAGTACAAAACTGTATAAAAACTTGATATTGAAGTGGAGATAACACGGGGAGGAATGTCAATGGTAAACTGGTTTGTAAATAAACAAGAGGTAATTAGCAAAACGGTCAATGCAATTATGGGGGAACTTGATCACCTTATATTATTTGATGTTGACGAACCAATAACAGGAAACTATTGGATAGACAATACACACAATGTATTTGCGTTTAACGACGGTAATTCCAAAGAAGACGAGTGGATTGAGCTTCACTATGAACTGTATGACAGCTTCAGCGGAGATATTATCGGCGACATTGCGGTACTTTGCACGGAAGACAGAAGTATTGAATCGTTAAGACAGTGCGTCACCGATATAGTAAAAATGTATTACGGAGAATAACGGAGGGATTAATATGTACGAAAGAAAAACAATAGACAGATGGGATATCGAAACCAACTATGGCGACGGCTGGGAAGTTGAATGCTCGGAATATACAAGAGCCGAAGCCAAACGCACATACAGAGAATACAGAGATAATGTACAGTCTTACGGAAAAGGGTTCGTAAGGCTAACAAAACATCGTGAACGTAAGGATGGTAGACGATGAACGAAAAGAAAATTCAAACAATTGATTGGTTATATGCCTGAGTTGAAAAGATATGACGGATATAAAAAGGAAAATATGCAGTAGGAGGAAAACGATATGACAATAGATGAAATGCTTGCCGATATAAGAAATCAGTTTGAGTCGGAGGACAATTGCACAGCTTGCGGAGAGCCTGAAGCTTGGCTGTATCTTGAAAACGGAAGGAGTGTGCAAATAGTCCACGAAGAAGAAGGTCTTTTGCCTGACAATCAGTATTTTAGTGTAACCTTGCATTGCACCGACGATGAATTTGATAATGGTTATTACCACGGTTCTTGCGGAGTGATAAGTTCTTCTTGTAGTTATGATACACCAAACGTTCTTGACATTGAAGCTGTCAGAAAGCCACTTGAATATATAATAAGAGTAAACGAATCGGAAAAATTATGTTGTTAATCGGAATTGAAGGAGGATTTGCTATGAAAATTAACGAAAGATACGAAATAAAACTTGTTGTTGGCGAGTTAACGTCATCTGGAATAATAGGAGATATTTACGATAACTTCAAGGATTTCAAAGACGAACACCCAAATAGTCCATATGATTTTGGATATATTGTTTTCGATAATTATAAAAACTCTGTTGCGGAATGGTGTAATGATTGGAACGATAGTCCAGAGGAAGCTTTGTCGGATTATTGCAGGGACTTTTAACAGGAAATTTTGTTAGACCAGTGACAAAGGAGGGTAATATAAATGGAAAAATATAACACATTCAACGTAATCATCAACGGAAATGTGTACACGTTTTCTATTATTGGTTACGACACCAAGTATATTGAAGATATAAGTGTCTACACCTCTGAAATTCTTAACATAATGAAAAGCCGAGGGGATTTCAAGAATGTTGGTTTACACGGTGCGATTGGTACGTATAATGCGATAAGCAGTATCATTAACGAGTTTTGGAAACATCGTGTCCATCTTGATTGCAAATATCCAACATTCGGAACATTTAATCTTACGGAATAGAGGAGGATTTATATGAGAGTCTATCTTGTAGACGTAGGCTTTTTACTTAGTGAGGGAGATAAAGAGTTTGATTGTTATAATATGGTGTATGATAAACGCTACGGATATTACGACATCGAACAATTCTATATGGAATCGCTGTATGCGGCAGTTGATTATGTGGATAAATTAATATCACAGGCAACTACCGTCAAAAACATTTATGGTATAATATCAATAACAGATATTGATGCTGATGTGGAGGACGATGTAGAGGATATACCTGTTGAGTATGAAGAATATCTGCTCGATAATGTAATATATTCTATTGCAAAAATTAATGGAATTGTAACAAAGGGTTTTCTGAGCAATGAAAAATAACATCAATACTAACCGAATGTCCAAATATACGGACATTCAACAGGCAAAATATCCTTGACATATTTATTAATAAGTGATATAATGTGATTGTTACTTGCTAGGAGGTGCAATAAGTGATAACCAACGTAAAAAAGATAACCATCAACGCAACGTCAAATCCAAATGAGATGATTGGTACACTGTTTACCTGTTCGGAATACAGATGGATTAATGTAGTGAACGGAAAGATTACTACAAGTGCCGACACCGTGATGGATACAGCGGAGTTTGCCGCTCACGTAGCCAAACGAGAGAAGTTATATGCGGAGCCAACGCCGGAGGAGATACAATTTCTGCAAAGTAATTTATAACGGAAGGAGGTGTCGGACATTGAGGATAATATTGAATATCCTTGGCTGGATTTCAATCGTAGTAGTTATTGTTATCGGCATTAATGTTGGAGAATATACGGCCGAACGTTACAGCGACTTCAATTTTTGGTATGCGTTTGCAACGTGGATAATTGGACTTACCGGAAGTATGTTACCTTTCGTCGCAGCAAAGCATCTGAAGAATCAGGAGGAAATGCTTAAGCTTTTAGGTAAAACTGATTTAAACCAAGAAGAGGAGTAATTCAATACATAAGCATTGAAGCGTGTGGTTTTTACCATACGCTTTTTCTATTACATTAACGCATACGAAAATAAGTATATACAGGAGGAATTTATTATGACTAAGTGGAACGTTGAAGAATTTTGCGGCTACACACCTATCACCACATTCTGGGACGACTTCTCGATTGCAGATCGCTTCGGCAAGTCGGCAGTACAGGACACATTCAACAGAGCATTTGCCGAGTGGAAATCCAACTACAAGTATCTTACAGAGCTCGCAATGGTGTTAAACCACAAGTCGTGGCAGCACTGCGAAACCAATGAGACGTTATCGGGATTGTACGTCGAATTATATTACAAGGTGTATGATTATGCCGTGGAAAATCTTAAGCCCGAAGAAGTCAGATACTTTTTTGAAATACTTGATTGAGGTGATTGTATGAGAAGATATGTTAGGCAGTTTGCAAGTGACGTCTGCGGAAAGCTGAGAGATACCGAACTCGTTGATAAGGTTCACAACATCGTTCAGCTTTACTACAACGGAAAAATCTCCGAGTTTGAAGCTATGTTCAGGCTCGTGAGAATCGAGAGGTCGGTTAAATAAGGAGGGTTTGCTATGTTGGAAATGAGAAACGGCTGGGAACTTATAGACAGCGATTGTATGCAGTGTCAAAAACAAGTGAACGCTCATACATTCAAGCTTATGGAAGTCGTGTGGCTTGATACTGTTGGCGACGACTCCAGAGCGGAAAATGCGAAGGACGAATTTGATAACTATGTTGTCAGAGCTGCCGAGATAGACATCGACCTTGTGTCCAAAAGAGATATTGAGTGTTCAATTTCAAGCTTTGGTTATGAGAGTATCGACAACCTGATGGATTCATACGGCGAAACAACAGCGGAGAATATGTACCCACTGCTTGCAGAAATGCTGTTCGAGAGCGACCCATACGGCTCGACACCTATATCCAACACGGTAAGCTGGGCTGATGCGGAAGAGGTTATTCAGAAGATTATTGATGACGAGGAGAAAATAGTATGAGTATGTGGGCACATATCACAGGCGCAATAAGAGTTAACGCAATTGGCAGAACTCAAGCGGAAAAAGAATATATACTTAAATCTGTTCTTGACCATCTGCCAAATGTCACAGGTTCTGAAGGTGGAATGAACACTTATCTTGTTGTTACCAATGGACATAATGAAAGCTGTAACGCTGACGAGTTCTCTCAATTTAGCAACAAGTCAAGGCACTATGAACAGCAATCCAATTATATAATTGCAGTTGACGGAGATTTACGAGATAGATATTTTGACGAAACCTTTGCGGAGTTTAACAAGTGGCTTTGCAGATTGGCTAAAAGAGTCAGCATCAGAGAAATTTGTGTAAGACTTTATCAGGAATGTGGCAAGGAGTACATTTTCACCGATAAAAACAATGTGTACAGCGATATGTTTGAGTACTGTCTCTTATACACATCTCCGAGCCCACGAGACGTAGAGGAATC
>CAMFQI010000095.1 GCA_945980015.1 uncultured Eubacterium sp.
CTACACCTAAGCCTTCGTCGGCAGCGTCAGATGTGTATAAGAGACAGCTAACTTAGCTTCATTGTTTAGCGATAATTCTTATTCAAAGAAAATCCCGAATGTTACATGGAATCTATATGCTAATGGAGCTAAACACAATAATGCTTATAATGGTTCTAAAACACAAAGTGACAACACACCTATCTATGTAGTTAATTATAAACCATTAAAAGATGCAATTACTGCCGACGCTAATAAATCAGCTCGTCAAAATGTAGCTTCCTACAAAGAGGGCGGAATGAGCACATATTTAACAGGTTGTGTTTTGGCAGCAAGCTTAAATCCGAATACTTATACTTATTCGACCGATCTTGCAGGTCAGGTAAGTAAGTGTGCAAGTGATATCAGCACAGCAGTTACAAAGTTCAAAACTGCACCGACGGCTGATAATACTGAAAACTATCCTAAACTTCGTAGTGCTTTCGATTACAGCGGAGCACTTACAGGCTTCAATAATGTTACATATTCTGTAAGAGACGCATACAACGGCGGTGTAAATAACGGCTTTACACAGGCTTCATATGATAATTTTAAGGCAAAGTACGAAGCAGCACAGAATGTTATGAAGGCAGTTGCTACAAGCGGTTATGTAAACGACGGTATTGCAGGCAAAGCCGCCACAGAACTTTCAACTGCATTCAATGCTCTTCAGCACGAGCACAGCTTCACAGGTGCGTATGTAAACAACAACGACGGTACACATTCACAAAAGTGTGCTTTCTATGACAAGTGCCAAACCTTGTCTACCGGAGTTGCTCACAGCTATACATCTCAAGTAACAACTCAACCGACTTGCACAACAGCCGGTGTAACAACTCATACTTGTGTATGCGGTTATTCATATACAACTAATAAGCCTGATGCAACAGGTCATAGTTGGGGCGAATGGTCGACAGTGACTGCTGCTACTTGCGTTGCAAAGGGTACTGAAAAGAGAATTTGTAATAACGATTCAACTCATATCGAGACAAGAGATATTGCAATTGACCCTAATAATCATACAGGCTTAACAACACTTGAAGCAGTTGAATCAACCTGTACATCAACAGGTCTTACAGAGGGTGTAAAGTGTACTGCTTGTGGTGTGACAACAGTTCTACAACAAAAAACAGAAAAGAAGCCTCATACTTGGGGCGACTGGGTTTACGATGACAACAAGCAGGAAAAGCGTTCCTGCACAGTCTGCGGTACATTTGATTCTGAAAAAAGAAATTGTGTATATGAAGAAAAATCCGTAACTCCTGCAACCTGTATTGCCGAGGGTAAGAAAGTTTACAGATGTACACAATGCGGTAACGAGTATGAGGAAATACTTCCTATTGACTCAGAAGCGCACAACACAGCAACAAGAGAGGAAACAACAAACGCAACCTGCACAGTTGCCGGAAAGAAAGAAACAGTAACCTACTGTACACTTTGCAACAAAGAAATCAGCAGAGTAAAAACTGAGGATATTCCTGCACTCGGTCACAATTACACCTATACTAGTATTGATTCAGTTTCTCATAGTGTAATATGTTCAAGAAACTGCAACGAAGAGGGTTGGTCATATACCGAAAAGCATAATATTGAGAACGGCGAATGCACAAAGTGCGACTATGTTTCAAAGGTAACGATTACATTCAAGAATGCAAACGGAACAGTTATCAGCTCCGAGGAATATGCAGTTGGTACAGCCGTAACAATTCCTGAGCTTCCTGCAACTGAGTATAACTACAACGGTGATGGAGCTACTCATACAGTAGTTACTTATGATTGGGATGTTACTCCGCAGGAAACTGCACAGACAGAAGCAACATATACAGTTACTTCATCAAGCAATAAGGTTGCTTGCTCATTCGAGCTTACAGAGCAGGATATTAAAGACGGCGATAAAACAAAGGACAAATTCACTTGTTCCGTATGCGGCGGTGTAATGTACAAGGTAGTTGCAGACAAGACTGCACTTAACGCTGCAATCGTTGCTCTTCAAAATGATCTTGATCTTCCTGAAGCAGGCTACAAGTATGACGCTGCAAGAGTTCAAGCTGCAAAGGCTCTTATTACAGAAGCAAATGCTCTCGGCAGATATGAAGAACAGTCAGTTGTTAATGCAAAGGCAGAAGCTATTGCAACTGCAAAGACAGAGCTCAATGCAGAAGAAAACCTTGCTAAGTACACAATTACTGTTGAGGTTGTAAACAGTGAAAACGCTGAAGATAAAGAGGTATCAAAGTACGGTATAGTGCTTGAAAACCAGCCTTACGGTAAAACATTTGAACATTCATTTGTATTTGATAAGATTGACGACGGCACTTCAATGACCGGCTTACCGAAGTATGCAGTATACAAGTGGATGGTAGGCGACGTTAAGCTCAACACAACCGATACATCTATTTCGGGCGTAGTTAAGGGCAACGCAACATATATCTGTTATGTTCTTAACTTCAAGGCAACTAACGAAACACAAAATACAACTCGTGTTCGTTATCTCGACAAGTCGGGCAAGACCTTGAAAATTGATTATGCAACAGTAGATACAACATATACTGCTAATTATTCGGAAGTACCGAAAATTCCTTACTACAAATTTACTAAGTGGGAGCGCGTTTACGGCGAAGATAATCCTGTCGGCACAAGAGAGGTTGTATATCAGGCTCGATATGAATATGATGAGGTTGAAGCAAACAACTGTACAATTGTCGGCTTGGGCGGTGTAAAGGTTAACGGCGCTGAAAGATGTTCGGCAATCTACGACTCGAAGGTAGTTCTTACCGGCGCGACAAAGTATGCGTTCTGCAATGCAGACGGTACTACTATTATTTCCTACATCAACGAGGACTACATTTACACCCCGAGAGTTAATGAAACTGTATACATCAAAGCAGTTGTTGAAGAGGTAACAACCGCAACTACTGCAATTACAGGTAACTTTGTTCAGAAAAATGCAGGTACATTGGCAGACGGTGTAACAAAATACCATAACCTTTACATCAATGCACAGTATTACTTACCTGAGGGCGCAACGGCAGTTGAAGCAGGCTTAGTTCTTTCAAAGAGCAAGTCGACTGAAGAAGACCTTCAGATAGGCAAGCAAAATGTAACAAAGGTTGTTTCCGAAAGCCAGGGCACAAACCACGAGTACTCAATGGCAATGGGCTTTACAAAGGATGGAAATGTACACGCAAGATCTTATCTCATTTATGTAGACAAGAGTGGAACAACACACACCGTTTACAGTGCGGTTAAGACAATTGAGTACAAAGCGTAAGGAGGTGCAGGAAATGAATAATTTTGAAATGCCAAAAATCGAAATAGTGAAATTTGCCTGTGACTCCGAGGCAATTACAACATCAACCCTTGTTGTTGAAATCGCAACCGACGGTTACACAAACAATATTACAATCGGTCAGGTAGCAGGCAACGCAGGTACATTCCTCGACGAATTGCTATAAGCAAACAAAATCGAAAACAGCCTCCCACGAAAACGGGAGGCTGTTTGTGCTTCGTTTGCAGAGAAGAGCGAAAAGAAGCAGTTTGATTGATTGCAGTGAATCCCTCCGTCACGGCAAAGCCGTGCCACCTCCCTTTAACAAGGGAGGGTTTGTTGGTTAAAGCAACGTTCCGTCTTGAACATTTGGCTCCCCTTATTGTAAGGGGAGCTGGCGGCTTTGCCGTCTGAGGGGATAAAAGACAATAAAGTATTTACAAAATTTGTCGAATATGGTAATATATCTTTGAGCTTCGGCTCCGAGGAGTTACCTAAAACGGTAGGTGGTTTGCCCTTCTTTCGAGAGGGCGTATGTTTCTGCCCTCTTAGTTTTTTACAGGGAGGGCGATAAGATGTATTTGACATTTAATGAATTACTTTTATTCACAAGTGTACTTATATCACTTATAACTCTTTTTGTGATGATATATAATCATAAAAAGTAAAAGAAACAACCACCCATATTGCACTTAGGGTGGTTGTTTCTAACAACATTCTATAGGGCAAACCGTCTATCGGTAGCTCCTTGTATTTTTATTATACGCAAATAATTGTGATTTGTCAATATCAAATTGCTTATACATCTTCGGACGATTGATAATCGTCCCTACGGTAGTTTTAGCATTTACGAAGCCGTTTCGTTTGTGCGACATTTCGTAGGGACGAGCATTGCTCGTCAGATTTTGTAAATAATGAATTGAATCTCTCCACCGCAAGCGGTTTTGTCCTTTTATCCCCTCAGTCGCCAATGCGACAGCTCCCCTTAATAACATTAAAAGGGGAGCCTTTTGTTCGTTAAAGCAACGTTCCGTCTTGAACATTAAGGCTCCCTTGTCAAAGGGAGCTGTCACGAAGTGACTGAGGGATTCAACTATAATCACCCAAACCTCTTCTCTTATCTCTTCTCACTTCTCTTTTCACTAAAAAAACTCCCGAAAGGGAGTTTTTTAGTATTCGTATTTTCCGTGCGGTGTGGAATTGAATTTATCAATGACTATTTGATATCTATTATATGCATTCTTAATGCTTTCGTCCCAGCTGATGTAGATATCGTCTTGTGCCTTTTTACCGACACGGCAAAGCAGGTCGTTATTGTCTATTATATCATCAATAACCCTTGCAACGCTTCGTGACGTTTCGAGACAGAGGAAGCCTGTCTGAGCGTCAACTATGCCCTCTCCTGCACACGAGCCTGCAACAACGAGAGCGGGAGTTGCGCTTGCCGCCGCTTCACGAACAACAAGACCGTTTGTATCGAATGTGCTTGGAAACACAAGCAAATCAGCCGTGCCGTAATATATTTGAAGCTCGCTTCTGTCGTCGAGATTGCCCGTAAAAATCACCTTATCGTCAAGTGCAAGCTTGCGGCAATATTTCTTGATTGCGTTTTCGTCGGGTCCCATACCAATCATAATCATACGGAAATCTCTGCCGTCTGTTTTGAGAATTTTGCAGGCGTCAAGAATGATGTCAATATTCTTATACCACATCATTCTGCCGACAAAAAGCAAAATCGGAATACCGTTTGGAATATTGTGCTTTCGTCTAATCATCGCCTTCATAGAGTCGTCGCAGTCGGTTTTAGGCAGATCACAGCCGTTTGGCATAACAACAAAATCGCCCTCGTATCCGACCTTGCGAAGACTGTCGGAGGTGCCCTTACTCGTCACCCAAACCTCGTCGGCGGCTTTGATATTATTGAGCAGCATACCGTAAGCTCTGCGACGAAGTGCAAGGGATTTTACTCTGCTGTCGAAGTCGTATTCATACTTTGTATGATAGGTCAGGATATGGGGAATACGCTTAATTCTGTTTATTCTTCTGAAAAAATAGCTTGTTGCAATCGGGCAATGGCTGTGAAGAACGTCGAAATTTCTGTTGATAATATCCTCGGCATACTGCCTTTTGAACGGCCAGCCGACAGGATAACCCTCGCCGAAGGTAAACAAACTTTGGTACCTATATATTTCGTAAGGAAATTTGTAGTCATAGCTATTTGGAATTTCGGGCACAACAATAGTAGCAGTGCCGAGCTTTTCGTTAATGATGTCGGCATAGCATTTTGCAACCGTGCTTATTCCGTCAATAGTCGGCGGAAAGGCTTCTGTTCCTATGGCGATTTTCAGACCGTTTTGCATATCATATCTCCTTGATTATCCGTATCAAAAATTATATCACAACTCAGG
>CAMFQI010000096.1 GCA_945980015.1 uncultured Eubacterium sp.
GCTTACACCACCGAAATCGCAATACGCTTCGTCGATAATTACAACACTGTCTTGATTATATTCCATCAGCCTTTCAACAAATTCTCTGCCCTCGCCGATAGATGTCGGTGCGTTAGGATTAGGAATAACAACGCCGCCGTTTTCCTCCTTGTAATCATCAACGTTAATTCTGAAATTCTCATCAAGCGGATAATTAACATATTCAATGCCTAAAAGCCTGCACCATACGGGATAAAAACTGTATGTAATGTCGGGATATGCAATCGGCTTGTCGCTGTTGAAAAATGACTGAAAGGCGAGTGCAAGCACATCGTCGCTTCCGTTTCCGACGAAAACATTTTCCGTTTTAACCTTGTAGTATTCTGCAATAGCCTGCTTCAATGCCGTTGCGTTAGCCTGAGGATAAAATCTAAGCTTGCCTGTATCAAAATTATTCAATGCCTCAACTGCTTTGGGTGACGGCGGATAAGGATTTTCGTTTGCGTTGATTTTTACAATGTCTCTGTCCTTGCTTTGTTCACCCGGTACATAAGGCTCAATATCTCTTAAATTCTTCTTCCATAAATCGTTCATATAATCACCTTGCTGTATTTTAGCACATTAAAGTGTTAAATGCAATAAAATTATTCACTTTTTTGATTTATTTCTTGACATTTTCTTTTGCTTAATATATAATATAGCACGGTGTAAAGATGATTGGCTTTACAAAGGCGAAATACTTTACAGAGGAGGAGAGAATTTGGCAAAGAATTTGGAGATATCCTACCTGCTTGATTTTTACGGTGAATGTCTTACCGAAAAGCAGCGCAGCGTATTGGATTATTATTATAATGATGACCTTTCTCTCTCCGAAATT
The DNA here is from genome assembly GCA_945980015.1 of uncultured Eubacterium sp. Lineage (GTDB taxonomy): Bacteria > Bacillota > Clostridia > Oscillospirales > Acutalibacteraceae > Eubacterium_R. The sequence goes on from CAMFQI010000096.1 coordinate 857, forward strand.
GCAGAAAACGAGGGCATTACCCGTCAGGGTGTGCGTGACGCAATCAAACGAGCAGAAAATATCCTTATTGATATGGAGCAAAAGCTCGGCTTTGCAAAACGGTATGATGAGCTGAAAAAGGGGCTTGACGATATCAGCGCTTGCGCCGACAGAATATACGACTTTACCCACGAAAACGCCGTATCAAAGGATATAAACGATAATGCAGCAAAGATTAAAGCACTTTGCGAATACCTAAACAATAGGATGTGATTACTTGGCTTTTGAAGGACTCAGCCAACGCCTTGAAAATTCCTTTAAGAAGCTTCGTGCCAAGGGCAAGCTTACCGAAGCCGATGTAAAGGAGGCTATGCGAGAGGTACGCCTTGCGCTTCTCGAGGCCGATGTAAACTATAAGGTATCAAAGGAATTTACAAATAAGGTTACTCAAAGAGCTATCGGTGCGGACGTAATGGAATCCCTTACACCGAGCCAGATGGTAATAAAAATAGTAAACGAGGAGCTTACCGAGCTTATGGGCTCGACCGAAGCGAGATTGACTATTGCAAAGCATCCGCCGACCGTAATTATGATGTGCGGCTTGCAGGGTAGCGGTAAAACAACTCATTCGGGTAAGCTTGCATTAAAACTAAAAAAAGAGGGTCATAGACCGCTTCTTGTTGCCTGCGACGTTTATCGTCCTGCGGCAATAAAGCAGCTTCAGGTTGTCGGCTCTCAGGTTGATGTTCCCGTATTTGAAATGGGAAATGCCAATCCCGTTGACATTGCTCAGCAGGCACTCAAAACGGCGCAGGACCACGGGTATGACTATGTGATTATAGATACCGCAGGTCGTTTGCATATTGATGAAGCGCTTATGCAGGAGCTTTCCGATATTCGTTCAACCGTTCACCCTCACGAAATTCTCCTTGTTATTGACGCAATGACAGGTCAGGACGCCGTGAATGTTGCAAAAAGCTTTAACGAAACGCTCGGTATTGACGGCGTAATTTTGACAAAGCTTGACGGTGACACACGAGGCGGTGCGGCGTTGTCGGTAAGAGCCGTAACAGGTAAGCCTATAAAATTCGTCGGAACGGGCGAGAAGTTAGATAACCTCGAAACCTTCCACCCTGAACGTATGGCTTCCCGTATTCTCGGTATGGGCGACGTGCTTTCGTTCATCGAAAAGGCTGAAATGGCACTTGACGAAAAGAAGGCCGCCGAGCTTGAAAAAAAGCTTGCAAAAAATAAATTTGACCTAAACGATTTGCTTGACCAGTTTGAACAGATTGAACGTATGGGCTCGCTTAAGGACACAATTAAGATGATTCCCGGCATAGGCAAGCAGATTAAGGACGAGGATATAGACGAAAAGGCTTTTGACAGATTCCGTGCAATCATCTATTCTATGACGAAGCAGGAACGAGAAAAGCCCGAAATAATCAATATGTCACGCAAACGCCGTATTGCCGCAGGTTGCGGCAGAAGCGTTGAGGATGTAAACAAGTTGCTTTCCCAGTTTAAGCAAATGCAAAAAATGGTTAAGCAAATAGGCGGCAAAAAGGGACCGAAGGTCAGCAAAAAGATGCGCCGCTTAATGCAGCAAAATCCTCAAATGGCAGAAAAAATGATGGGACAAAACGGCTCCCAAAATCCCTTTGGATTTTAATTCGTATTAACCCAATTTAATTTAGCTTATAAATTGGTTGATAAATATTTTTTACAATATATTTTGGAGGTAACAAAAATGGCAGTAAAAATCAGACTTCGCAGAATGGGTGCAAAGAAGGCTCCTTTCTATCGTGTAGTAGTAGCAGATTCAAGATATCCTCGTGACGGTCGTTTCATTGAGGAAATCGGAACCTACAACACAATGGTTGATCCGGCTGAAATCAAGATTGACGCTGAAAAAGCAAAGAAGTGGATAGCAAACGGCGCACAGCCAACCGATACCGTAAAGTCAATCCTTAAAAAAGAAGGCATTCTGTAAATCTTTGTAACAAAAGCAAAGATATATTAGGAGGTGTTTTCTTTGGAGGAATTGTTGGTATCCATAACTAAGGGTTTAGTAGATAATCCCGAAAAGGTTTCTGTTGATATTGATGAGCCGAACGAAGAAGGCGTAACCGTTTATCATCTTCACGTTGATGAGGGTGATATGGGCAGAGTAATCGGAAAGCAGGGCAGAATAGCAAAGGCAATTCGTGTTGTTATGCGTGCCGCCGCTACCCGAAACGATGCAAAAATATCAATCGAAATTGATTAATTCAAAGGGCAGTCGAATTTCGGCTGTCTTTTTTCTTTTTCACTATTGAGATTGTGCAAATTTTGTGGTATTCTAAATTGTACAAATAAAAGGAATTGAAGCTATGAAACAGTATTTGGAAATAGGAAAAGTAAATAATACCCACGGCATTAAAGGCGAAGTTAAGCTTGCTATGTGGTGCGACGGCATTGATTATATTAAGCAGCTTAAAACTGTCTATCTCGACGACAAGGGCAATAGCCCTCTTACTCTCGTGTCGGCACGTCAGCAGAAGAATATTGCTATACTTAAATTTGCCGAAATAACAACTGTTGAACAGGCTGAACTGCTTAAAAATAAAGTTATTTACTGCAACCGCAACGACGCTCATATTGAAGACGGAAAGTATTATCTTGCCGATATAATCGGCTGCTATGTTGTCGATGTTGATACCGAAGAAGAATATGGTAAGATAGTTGATGTTTTGAACTACGGTGCAAATGATATCTACGATATCGAAAGCTGGGGCAAGCACACTCTTATCCCTGCAATTCCTGATGTTATTAAAGAAATTAATACAGAATATCAGGTTGTAAGAATAAAACCGATGAAAGGACTTTTTGATGAGGATTGATATAATGACGTTGTTCACCGATATGTGCGACAGCGTGCTGAATGAAAGCATTATCGGCAGGGCAAGACAGGCGGGAAAGGTAGAAATCAATACTGTTGATATTCGTGATTTTTCGATTGATAAGCACCGCCACGTAGACGATAAGCCCTACGGCGGCGGCAACGGAATGGTTATGCTTGCCGAACCGATTTATCGTTGCTACAACTCAATATGCGAGCAAATCGGTAAAAAGCCCCACCTTGTCTATATGACGCCGCAGGGTAAAACTCTCACTCAACAGCGTGTGAAGGAGCTTTCAAAATTAGATAATATCGTCATTCTCTGCGGTCATTACGAGGGCGTTGACGAAAGAGTTATTGACGAGCTTCAGCCTGAGGAAATTTCAATAGGCGATTATGTTCTTACAGGCGGTGAGCTTCCGGCACTTATCCTTGCCGACAGTATTTCCCGTATGCTCGACGGCGTTCTTTCAAATGATGAGTGCTTTGAGGAGGAAAGCCATTATAATTCCTTGCTTGAATATCCGCAGTATACTCATCCTGCTGTGTGGAACGGTAGGGAGGTACCCGAGGTTTTGCTTTCGGGACATCATCAAAATGTTGACAAATGGCGCAGAAAACAGTCAATAAAGCGAACCTATGAGCGTCGCCCCGATATGCTCGAAAATGCCGAGCTTTCAAAAGAAGATTTGAAGTATATTGAAGAATTAAGGTCGTAAAAAATCGAATAATTTTTTTGTTCATTATGCACAAATCATCTTTGTAAAATTTGGTAGTAATTAAAAAGATAAACGAAGTTTTTGAAATATCGTTGACCTTTTGACAAATAGTGATATAATATCATAGACAGATGAAAATAATATAATGATCATACAGAATATTTGAGAGGTAGTTATTATGTTCGTAAAAGATGTAACAGTAGAAAATCAGGTTGGATTGCACGCTCGTCCGGCAACCTTCTTTATCCAAAAGGCAAATGAATTCAAGTCTTCAATTTGGGTAGAAAAGGAAGAAAGAAGAGTAAATGCAAAGTCTCTTTTAGGCGTTTTGTCTCTTGGTATCATGGGCGGCACAGATATCAAAATTATCGCTGACGGCTCTGACGAGGAAGAGGCTGTAGAGGGTCTTGTTGCTCTCGTAAACAGCGGCTTTAATGACTAATCCTAAAAAAATCACATATTGAATTATCAAAAGCTCATGCGTTTCGCACGAGCTTTTTTGTTTTGATTTGATGTGTTCGCATTCAAGTGCCGAATGGTATTAAAGATAGGATGAAGCACAAAAACACAAACGGTTGTTAGTCAATCAGTATTAATCTTCATCATCCGACCAACCGGATATGATATGTAATTCGCCTGAATCCATATCCATTGCCATATTGCTTCCCATACGCATTAGCAAATTTCCGCCAGAGTCCATTGCCATATTGTCTGAAATTGCTTGAGCAAAATTTCCGTTGTCGTAGTCAAAAAATTGTTTTGTCATAAGCTTTCCCCTCAGTCCTTAATAATTTTGTATTCTGTGCGATTGCCTTTGACTCTCTGTGCGTGGAAAGAATTGCCGTTTGCTTTCCAGTGCGGAAAACTGTTTGATTTTTCAGCGTTGGTATCACGATGGCAAATTATGATATTTTCCTCAACATCGCAACCTCCGTTTGAAAGCGGCCTGATGTGGTCTAGCGTCGGGTGATATGCGCTGTTAGGATTTGCGCAGGCTGATTTTTTCATCAGTCGTCCGGCGTAGTCATACGCTTCCTGCCTTGCACCAAAAACACGGTTCCACATCTCGATTGTTCTATACTTTGACATTTTGAGTACCTCCTTTTCTGTTAGTATCTATATTTTACTGTCAAAGTGAAGAATAGTCGATGAACCGTATGGTTCAAAAATAAAAGATACCCCTTCAAAAAGGGATATCTTTTGACTGAATGTTCATTGTTCGTATAAAACGAAGCAATGTTTTTTGACTCGGTTTTCTT
>CAMFQI010000097.1 GCA_945980015.1 uncultured Eubacterium sp.
TGTTGATATTGAACCTCACTTGTGATACAATAGAGAGAAAATTATTCGTAAACTTATTGATACAAGGAATGATTATATGGATAAATTATCACTTTGTATAATTTTCGGCGGAGCATCCTCCGAGCACGATATAAGCTGTATAAGTGCAAAAGGCATACTTTCCGCCATTGACAAAAGCAAATACGACATCACCCTGCTCGGCATAACGAAAAGCGGCGAATGGTATCTTTTTGACGATGATATCGAAATGCTTATAGGCGACAGATGGCTGAGCTCACCCAGTCTCAAAAAAGCATATATTTCACCCGATTCATCAATTCACGGAATTGTCTGTGAAAACGGTGATGTAATAAAGCTTGACGTTGTATTCCCCGTTCTTCACGGAAAAAACGGCGAGGACGGAACGATACAGGGCTTGCTTCAGCTTGCTCAAATTCCGTTTGTAGGTTGTGACGCAACCTCGTCGGGAAGCTGTATGGACAAGGCGGTAACGAATGCGGTTGCAGACGCCTTCGGAATAGAACAGGCAAAATGGTGCGCCTTTACAAAATACGAATATTGCAAGGACAAACAACGCTGTATTGATATGGCGGTAAAGAAATTGGGATACCCTATTTTCATCAAGCCGGCAAACGCAGGCTCGTCCGTCGGAATATCAAAGGCACACAATCAGCAGGAGCTTGAAAAGGGTATGGAAATTGCCTTTAAGGAGGACAAAAAGGCGGTGCTTGAGGAATTCATCGACGGCGCAGAGGTTGAGGTTGCGGTTTTAGGCAACAACGAGCCGATTGCCGCAGAGGTCGGACAAATCGTTGCGGCGGCAGAATTCTACGATTTCGACTCGAAGTACAACAATCCGTCGTCCGAGCTTCATATTCCGGCAATGCTAAGCGAGGAAAAGCGAAACGAGGTCAGAGCCTGTGCGCTCCACGCTTACAAGGCACTCGGCTGCGAGGGCTTGAGCAGATGCGATTTCTTTGTTACAAAGGGCGATGAAAGAGTTCTTCTCAACGAAATTAACACAATACCCGGACAAACGCCGATAAGTATGTATCCGAAGCTTTTTGAGGCGGTCGGTGTACCGTATTCACAGCTTATTGACAAATTGATTGAGCTTGCCGCCCAACGTGGAGGTATAATCTGACAATGCAAAAAAAGGCGTTAATAACCATAATCGGACGTCAGAAATTCGACTCCGACAACGACAAAATAGAAATGAAAACCGTCGGCACCATCGACTGTGACGAGAATAATTACATAATTCGTTACAACGAGGAGCTTGAGGATTCAACCGTTCCTATTCGTGCAAGGCTCAACATTGCAAAGGACGAAAGCAGAGTAGAAATGATGAAGTCGGGTCCTTATTCCTCGTGCCTGATTATTGAAAAATCAAAGCGGAATTTATGTAATTACGGCACGGAATACGGCGATATGCTTATGGGAATTTTCGGCAAAAGCATAGAAAACGACTATAAAGAAAACGAGGGCGGCTTCAATTTTTCATACGAAATTGATATTAACGGAGTTGTCTCCTCTCAAAATGAAGTAACGATATTATACAGAATAAACGAATAAACGGGAGTAAGGAATGTCAAAAATAATAAAAAAGACACAGGAATTATTAAAATCCTGCATAACAAATGCAGTAAACAAGGCTATTGAGGGCGGTTCATTGCCGCAGGCTGATGTTCCCGAGTTCATTATAGAACAGCCTGCCGACAGAAAAAACGGTGATTTTTCTTCAAACATTGCTATGGCGGGCGCAAGAGCGTTTCATCAGTCGCCGAGAGCTATCGCACAGGCTATATGCGACAACATCTCGCTCGACGGCAGCTTAATAGAAAAGTACGAAATTGCAGGTCCGGGCTTTATAAACTTTTATATGGCGGACGACTATTACAGCGAAATCCTGAAGGACGTTGTTGAAAGCGGCGACGACTACGGCAAGAGTGACTACGGCAAAGGCAAGAGGGTTTTGGTAGAATTTGTTTCGGCAAACCCGACAGGACCTATGCACATCGGAAACGCAAGAGGCGGTGCAATCGGCGACTGTCTTGCAAGCGTGCTTGACGCCGCAGGCTACGACGTTCAGCGTGAATTCTATATTAATGACGCAGGAAACCAGATTGAAAAATTTGCAACCTCGCTCGAGGTAAGATATTTACAGCTTTGCGGCAGGGATATTGAAATGCCCGAGGACGCATATCACGGCGAGGATATAACAACTCACGCAAAGAATTTCTTTGAAATCAACGGCGACAAATATGCCGAATCATCATCCGACGAACGAAGAAAGGCACTCGTTGACTACGCTTTACCGCTCAACATTCAGGGACTTGAGGACGACCTCAAAAAATACAGAATAGTTTACGACAAGTGGTTCAGGGAGTCAACTCTCCATAACGACGGCTCGGTTAAATGGGTTATCGACACTCTTAAGGAAAAGGGCGTTACCTACGAGCAGGAGGGCGCTTTATGGTTTAAGGCAAGCGAATTCGGAAACGACAAGGATATAGTTTTAGTTCGTGCAAACGGTATTCCGACTTATATCGTTCCCGACATTGCGTACCACTACAACAAGCTCGTAACACGAGGCTACGACATTGCTATCGACGTACTCGGCGCAGACCATCACGGCTACATTCCGAGAATGAGAGCGGCTTTATCAGCACTCGGACTTGACGCACAAAGACTCAATCCCGTCATTATGCAAATGGTAAGGCTTGTGAGAAACGGCGAAACGGTAAAGCTGTCGAAGCGTTCGGGCAAGGCGATCACGCTGAATACCCTGCTCGAAGAGGTGCCTATTGACGCGGCAAGATTTTTGTTCAATCTTCGTGAGCCTAACTCACATTGCGATTTCGACCTTGAGCTTGCAGTAACGAAGAGCAGCGAAAATCCTGTATACTACGTTCAATATGCTCACGCAAGAATTTGCTCAATAATCAAAAAGGCAAAGGAGCAGGGCATTGAAGCGTGCGACGTTTCGCAAAGCGCACTTAACAGACTGAATACGAGCGAGGAAAGAGAGCTTATTTCATTCCTAGCAGGACTGACAGACGAAATAATTACCTCGGCAAAGGCTTATGACCCGGCAAGAATTACGCATTACGTAATCGAGCTTGCAACACTTTTCCACAAGTTCTACAATGCACAAAGAGTTGTAAGCGAGGACGAGGAGCTTACACAGGCAAGACTTTATCTTTGCACCGCAGTTAAAAACACAATCAAAAACATTCTTGTTATGCTCAAGGTCGACGTACCGGAGTCAATGTAAAATAAGCGTACGAAAAGAGAATTTAGTATGAGACTGAAAACAAGCACTCTTCACAAAATCGGCAAGCCGCTTGTGAAGTATGTTTACAAAAATCCAAAACGAAATATTCCGAGAGTTCTGAAAATTGCAAAGGCAGTAACCGGTGACTTGTTTCCGGAGCACACTTGGACAGTTCCGCTTGATATTATCACAAATCCGGAAAACACGTGGCACAACTACGCATTCAGCTTCATTGACGACATCGATAATGAGCTTCTAAGCAGGGTGCTTTTGACCTTTGCAATCGACGCAGGCTACGACGGAACATACACCCTGCGTACAAACCGTGAAAAGCTCAAATGCAATATTCCTTGGGTAATTCTTATGGACCCAACCTCAGCGTGCAACCTGAAATGCAAGGGCTGTTGGGCTTCGGAATACGGTCATAAATCACAGCTTACGCTTGATGAAATGAGGAGAATTATTACGCAGTCAAAGGAGCTCGGAACTCATTTCTTTATGTTCACCGGCGGCGAGCCGCTTATTCGCAAAAAGGACATTCTGACTTTGACAAAGGAAAATCAGGATTGCATTTTCCTTGCGTTTACAAACGGAACACTCGTTGACGACGAATTCTGCGAGGAAATGAAAAAATCGGGAAATCTTGCTCTTGCTCTTTCGGTTGAGGGTACGCAGGAAACGACTGACGACAGACGAGGCGACGGCGTTTACCAAAAGGTTATGGACGCTATGGCGCTTCTCAAAAAGCACAAGTGTATTTTCGGCACCTCGGTATGCTACACCTCGAAGAACTACAAGGCGGTAACCTCCGACGAATTTTATGATATGGAGATTAACGCAGGAGCAAAATTTGCTTGGTATTTCCACTATATGCCCGTAGGCTCAAACGCAGATACGAGCTTGCTTCTTTCACCGGAGCAAAGAGAATATGTTTACCGTGCTATCCGTGACAAACGCAAAAGCCGTGGAGGTAAAGGCATTTTTACTGTCGACTTCCAAAACGACGGCGAATATGTCGGCGGTTGTATCGCAGGAGGACGAAATTATTTTCACATCAATTCCGAGGGCGACGCAGAGCCCTGCGTATTTATTCATTACAGTGACAGCAACATTCGTGAAAAAAGCGTTTTGGAGTGCTTGCGTTCACCGTTATTTAAGCAATACTATAAGGGTCAGCCGTTCAACGACAATATGCTTCGTCCCTGCCCAATGCTCGAAAACCCGCAGGCGCTTCGCAATATTGTTGCAAAAACAAATGCAAAATCAACAAATCTCACCTGTCCCGAAAGTGCAGAGCAGCTTTGTTCAAAATGCGACGACTACGCAAAGGCGTGGGCAAAAACCGCACACGATATTTGGAACGAGCAGGAACGCTTCCACCCGTTCACGCAGTACTATCGTGATACCGAAGAAGCAAAAAACTCGCTTCGCTCACAGTGAAAAGTGAATATTGAAGAGTGAAAAAAATCGGTTTTTTGATTATAGTTTTTCGGGTCGTCGGGGACGGTGCGGGTGTCCGGTGGACACCTCTGCGCCATAGCACAGAAGCACTGACCGAGCCGGCAGGCGAGACCGACCCCTACAAGTTAGTATCAGTAAGACAATCGTAGGGAACGCCGACCTCGGCGTTCCAAAATCTATAATCAATCAAATCGCAAAACGCATTAGCGTATTTCACAAAATAACACAGGCTACCTGCCGCTAAAAGCAAAAGGAAGCCTGTGTTTAATTATTATTTCCATTCCGGTAAATGTTTTTCCTGAAAATCCTCAATAGATTTGTATTTTAGCGCAAATGCATTATTTTCATCAATTATACTGAGAGCTCTTTCCAAATTCTTTTCAGATAAATCCGTGAATGAATAGTTTTCATAATCATTGTCTACTACAATAATGAAATCTCTGTCATCAACATAATAATCGCTATCGGCATAGTAACCGTCAATCTCAATGAATTTTATTCTATCGTTATTTATATCATAAACCTCTTGAGTGAAAATATCCTTGCTGATAACAACCTGTGTTTCGTTCATTGCAACAGTATTGTAAGCTTCGTTAATTCTTATAAAAAAGCAAACAAGCATTATAGCAAAACAAATAAGTTGAATTACGGTTAAGGTTTTATTTTTCATACGAGGACATAGAAGACTGCAATCATATTTTCGTAAATGAATCTTATCAATCGTTAATGAAAGAAATCCCAGCACGGCAAAAATCGGAATTATAAACATTTCGCTATTGCCCTTTAGCAAAATCATATAATCGGCAAAGCTTGTTTTTTCAACAACAAACTGAATTAAAAATGAAATCGCAACACATATAACGACAGACGCAAGCAGCACAAACAAATATGC
>CAMFQI010000098.1 GCA_945980015.1 uncultured Eubacterium sp.
TCCTCTACGTCTCGTGGGCTCGGAGATGTGTATAAGAGACAGAATGTATATTGATTAATATACAAGTAAACGGAGTAATGACTATGTTCAGAGATTCAAACAAGGCGCAAACGGATATGAGCTATGCTCAGGCATGCTTAATATTCGCAAAGCGTTTGGGATTAGTTGAGGACGACAGTCTTGACGCTGTTAAGCAAAGATGTCGTGCAGAAAACGAAAAAAGAGCTCAAATGCTCAAGGAGGACGCCGTTTTTTACGGGCTTACGAATTTTACGTTCAGGGAATATCTTGAATGGGAAATATCAAAAATCAAGCTTGATTTTGTTAGCGAGAGTGAGCAGGTAAAAAAGTCCTACAGCTTCAGGGAAATATCAAAAAAGGAAGTTAAAGCGTATTACAAAAACAACAGGGATTTGTTTACCCGATATAACGGCGACCGTTTCCCTTTCAGAGACCTAAAGCAAATCATCAAAAAGCGAATTAGGGAGGAGGAATTTGAGAATGAAATCAAAAACATACTTCGTCAGCTCGATTAACGGAAGCGACAGTAATGACGGATTATCCCCCGATACAGCCTTTGAGACACTCGGAAAAATAAACGAGATTAAGCTGGTGCCCGGAGACAAGGTTTTGCTTGAGAAAGATTCGGTTTTTTCAAATCAATATCTTCATATAAAAAACTGCGGAAAATTCGGCGAGGACATAATAGAAATAACCTCATACGGCGACGGCGAAAATATGCCGAGAATAGACGCTGACTCAAACGGCGTTTGGTATCAGGACTACGGTCAGCCTCTTGATTATAAAGGTCACGTATACAAGGGAGATGTTTCATCGGCTATACTGCTTTATGATACCGAAAATATCTACATACACGATATTGAAATCACAAATTACGAGCAGTACACTACGCCTGAGGCTTACAGCGCACCTCACAAAATGGACAAAACAGGCGTTGCGGTTGTTGCACAAAATGCCGGCACGCTTCATTCCATAACACTCGGAAGGCTTTATATTCACGATGTAAACGGTAATGTATACAACAAGCATATGAACAACGGCGGTATTTATATGACTGCTTTCAAGCCTGAAAATGAAGCCGAAACGGGCGTTGCAAGATATGACGGCGTTACGGTTAAGGACTGTCATATTGAAAACGTCAGCCGTTGGGGTATTGCTGTAGGATACACCTACAATCACGGCAAATTTACAACAAAGGCGCTTGACGAGGAAACGTTTTTGAAATACGGAAACGAAAATATTTCGATTGTAAATAATTTTGTTAAAAACGTAGGCGGTGATGCAATTACGCCGATGTACGCATTAAGACCGCTTACCGAGCACAACGTTTCTATTTCCTGCGCTTTGGAGATGAACGACAGGATTTATGCTTATCCCGAAAAGCGAATGGGCAAGGTTGCGGCGGCGATATGGCCTTGGAAATGCAAGGACGCTGTTTTCAGATTTAACGAAGCGTATGATACAAGACTTAATCAGGATGGCATGGCTTACGATTCGGATTCAGGCGACGGCACGGTATACGAGTACAATTACAGCAGGCTAAACGAGGGCGGCTGCATTATGTTCTGTATGCAGGAGGCTATTCACAACACGTTTAGAAACAACGTAAGCTACGACGATTTGGGCGGATTGATAAGTCCTGTTAAGAATCCCGACGCTTTGGTTACAAACAACAAATTCTACAAGCGCCAGAGTGTTCCGCTATTGAGAAAGAAAATGAAAAGCGGTAAGATAAAGCTTGAAAACAACGAAATTATTATCATAGAGGAGTAAACGATAAATGGAAAACACAAAAGGCAGAGTTACAATTCCGACAGATACAGACGTCGTTAAGGAAACGCTTGACATAATGAAGGAATGGGGCGCAGACGCAATTCGTGACTGCGACGGTACGGAATTTCCACAGGAATTAAAGGACACGGGTGCAAAGGTTTATGCAACCTACTACACAACACGTAAGGACAACGAGTGGGCAAAGGCAAATCCGGATGAAATTCAGCAGATGTACATTATGACGTCTTTCCATACGGCAGTTGACGACACGCTTGAAATTCACCTTATGGATCACCTTTATCCCGATATGCTAAAGGTCAACAATCGTGACGACATCTCAAGATGGTGGGAGGTAATTGACCGTACAACAGGCGAGGTTGTGCCTTACGGCGAATGGGAATACAACGAAGACAGCGGAAACGTTGTTATCTCGCCTGCCAAAAAATTTCATGAATACACAGTAAGCTTTCTTGCTTACATTATGTGGGATCCGGTTCATATGTACAACTCGGTTGTTAACGAGTGGAAGGACGTTGAGCCGCAGATAACCTTTGATGTTCGTCAGCCTAAAACAAGAGCACATTCCATGGAGCGTCTTCGTCGTTTTCTTGAAACGCACGAATACGTGGACGTTGTTCGTTTTACTACCTTCTTCCATCAGTTCACACTCATTTTTGATGAGCTTGCAAGAGAAAAGTGGGTTGATTGGTTCGGATATTCAGCGTCGGTTAGTCCGTACATTCTTGAGCAATTTGAAAAAGAGGTTGGATATAAATTCAGACCTGAGTTCATCATTGACCAAGGATATATGAACAATATGTACAGAATTCCCACAAAGGAATTTAGAGACTTCCAGAACTTCCAAAGGCGTGAGGTTGCGGCGCTTGCAAAGGAAATGGTTGACATCGTTCACGAATACGGCAAGGAAGCAATGATGTTTATGGGCGACCATCATATCGGCACTGAGCCGTTTATGGAGGAATTTGCTTCAATCGGTCTTGACGCAGTTGTAGGAAGCGTAGGCAACGGCGCAACGCTGAGACTTTTCAGTGATATCAAGAACGTTAAGTACACCGAGGGCAGATTTTTGCCGTACTTCTTCCCCGACACCTTCTACGAGGGCGGCGACCCGATTAAAGAAGCAAAGGTTAACTGGGTAACGGCAAGACGTGCAATTTTGAGAAGTCCGATTCAGCGTATCGGCTACGGCGGTTATCTCAAGCTTGCTTTACAATTCCCCGACTTTGTTGAATACATAAAGGACGTTTGTAACGAATTCCGTACTCTTTACGACAACATACAGGGCGTTACGCCGTACTGTGTTAAGAGAGTTGCAGTTCTTAACTGTTGGGGCAAAATGAGGTCTTGGGCAAATCATATGGTGCATCACGGACTTTATTACAGACAAAACTATTCATACTTCGGCATCATCGAAGCACTCAGCGGTGCGCCGTTTGACGTTTCGTTCATCAGCTTTGACGATATACGTAATAACAGTGATATACTTAAGGATATCGACGTTATCATCAATGTCGGCGACGCTGATACTGCACAGTCGGGCGGTGAAAACTGGTGTGACGAAAAAATCGTTACCGCAATAAAGGACTTTGTTTACAACGGCGGCGGATTTATCGGAGTCGGCGAGCCGGGTGCACATCAGTGGCAGGGCAAATTCTTCCAGCTTGACGATATTTTAGGCGTTGAGCGTGAAAACGGATATTCACTCAATACAAGAAGATACAATACCGAGGCTAATCCAAATCACTTCATATTGGAGGATGTTGAGGGCGATGTTGACTTCGGCGAGGGCAAGAAGAACATTGTTGCGCTTGACGGTACGCAGGTTCTTATTCAAAATGCAACAGAGCTTCCGTTCCAGGTAAGACACGCTGAGGAAGTACAAATGGCAGTTAGGGAGTTCGGAAACGGCAGAGGCGTTTATATCAGCGGACTTCCGTACAGCTTTGAGAACAGCCGTATACTCTACCGTGCGGTTCTTTGGTCGGCAAGTGCCGAAAACGAGCTTAAGCGTTGGTTCTCTACTAACTTTAATGTTGAGGTTCACGCTTATGTTAAAAACGGTAAATACTGCGTTGTAAACAACACCTACGAGCCGCAGGATACTACAGTTTACATTGGCGACGGTACAAGCTTTGATTTGCATTTGGATGCAAACGAAATTAAATGGTATCAGATATAACAAAAAGGCTCTCCTTGATTTTGTAGTCAAGGAGAGCCTTTTTGAGTGAAGAGTTAAAAGTGAAGAGTGAAGAGAAGTGGTTTGGGAATTATAATATAATCAATCAAACCGATTCTCTTATCTATTCTCACTTATCTTTTCTCTGCGAGCGGAGCGAGTATTTGAATCCCTCCACCGCAAGCGGTCTTCCGTCTCGCCTGCCGGTTCGGTTATTTTTTCGGCGGTGCAAGATAATCGTCTTCGCCGTAGAGCTCACGATCAAGCTCCTCTTGGTGTCTTCGTCTTGCTTCAATTCTCCGCCTATCGTTATATAGTCGTTTAACAAAAATTACAACATAAATAACGGCGCAGATTAAAAGCAGAAGTAATACGGCTATTACTATTTTGTTTGAAAAGAATTTTTTGAGTGCATTGATGATTTTCAAAAAGGTTGAAAGCTCAACCGTTTTTGCGGCAACAAGGTCAACGGTTGCAATGGTTTTGTCGGCATATATTATATCTGCCTTACAGATAACGTCGTCCTTCATAACAGGAGCGTCAAGTGATTCAGGCGGGTCTACAGCTTTAATCATAACGCCTGACGGATCAAGTGATGCGGGAACGAGTGTTGAAACATCATCCTTTATTACGAGCTGAACGGTATCGGCATCCTTTCCGTTATTAACAGGAACTTCGTATGCAATATCATTTTTACGAACAACGGTTTCATATTTAAGACTGTTAAACGCCCAATCAAAAAGCGTTGCGGCGTCAATAAAGGAGCATTTTGTTTTGTATCCGTTTATCATTTCAACAGGGCTGTCAAGCACAACTGCGAGATAATTATAGCCTCCCTTTGATGCCTTGACTATTACACAATAGCCTGCTTGCTGGGTTGAGCCTGTTTTTATACCCTTTGCATAAGGATAGTAGTACGAAAGATATCCGCTTTGAAGCATAAGGTTTGTGTGATAAAAATTCGTGCCGTTATATTCGTATTGAACTGTTGTTGAAATTTTTTCAAACACTTCGTTTTCGAGTGCTTTGAGCGTAATCTTCGTCATATCGGACGCAGTTGTATAATGGTTTTCATCGTGAAGACCGTCAGGATTTACAAAATGCGTATTCTCACAACCGACAGAAGCCGCCCAGTCGTTCATCTCCTGAACAAACGCCTCAACAGAGCCGCTTACGGCTTCTGCGAGAACCTGACAGGCATCGCAGGCAGAATGTACCATAGTCAGATACAAAAGCTGTTCAATAGTAATCGTGTCGCCGATTTCAAGACCTGCAACCTGCGCTCCCGTTCCATAAAGGCTTTCGATAGCGTTTCTTGAAACAGTCACCTCTCTTGACAAATCGGGTTCTTTTTCGATAGTCACAATAGCGGTTACGATTTTCGTAAGAGACGCAGGATACTTGAGCATATCCTGATTTTTTTGGGCAACGACAGGATATGAATCATCGTCTAAATTTACGAGCATATAAGCGTCGGAATATATTGTTTCATTTGGCTCGTACACAGCCGCATTTCCCGTAAGCGAAAATGAAAATAATGTTATGATAAATATATTAAAGCTTAAGAAAGCTGAAAACAGTTTTTTCACAGACTTGACACCTCAGCAAATAAATTATATTATAT
>CAMFQI010000099.1 GCA_945980015.1 uncultured Eubacterium sp.
CTGCGAGAGAAACGACAAAATCCATTTCCGAACTTCACTCCGAATATCTTAACTTAAATATTGCTGTCGAGAATGGTACGGCAAGCAAGGAAGATTTGACTTCCAAAACTAATGAGCTTCTTGCGGCGTTAGGATACGAAGGAATTGCTGTTTCCGAGCTTATTGAAAAATACGGTTCTCTTGATGATGCCATTAATCAGCTTTCTTATGACAGCTTACAAGAAGCTCATGGTGGGTTAGTCGCTAGTGTTGATAAATATAAAGAGGATCTTTTGAAAACAGCAAAAGGTTCTTGGGGTAAAAATAATTTTCAAGTATCAGGATACTACGATACCGAGGGAAATTTTGAAAATGCTAAGTACACTGAGGAAGAATACAATAAACTTCTTTCGGTTTTAAATAAGATTGATGGATTAAATAAGACGATTGCTACTAGCGGTTCATACCTAGGTGAAAAATCAATTGATAATATTTTTGAACTGGCTGGCGATACAACGACAGTTGAAGGTATTAAGCAGAATTATGAAACCTTACTGGAAATACAAAAAGAGCTGACTTTAGCTTTCGGCAGTGAGAGAGCTGGAAAATTTGGAGTATATACCGATGTTTCAAAGCGTCTTGATGAAATCAAGGAGTCTTATGAGAATTATGTTAACGAAGTTGAAGCATTAAATAAAAACGCTGCCCAGCAGTCTATAATAAGTTCTCTTATGGGAAAAGAACTTCCCAAGACTCAGGAGGAATATGACAGATTTTATAACACATTAATTGCCAAGGCTACTGAAGCAAATTCGGAAATGCGAATGCAGTTTATTGGCTCTGATGAAGAAATTGTCGATATGATTGATGCTGCGCTTCGCAATATGACTGTATTCAAAGATTTTACGGTAGAGGATATTCCTGTTGACGTTTCTATACTCCCTACTGTAACAGTTAAGGTTGACGCATTAAAATCAAAGCTTGATGAAGCAAAAGAAAAAATAACGGAAGCTATTAAGAATGCAACGTTGTTCGATACGGCAGCGAATACCGTTAATACTGAAACACCTATAAGCTTTGACGATGTGTTAACGTTGGTGAATCTTGACGGTACGTTAGCAGACAAGTTTACCAAGACAGCTAATGGTTACACAATTGCGGCAGAAGAATTGAGAACAGCAAAGGAAAGATATATCCAAGCTACCAAGGATAGTTTAAATGAAAGTATTAAGGTTGCAAATGATACTATTTCTGATGCTGAAAATAATATCGCAAATATGGAAGCTCGCATACAAGAGCTTAAAACCGATAATTATTCTATCAACTCGCCGTATGATTACCAGCGGGCACAGACTGAAATTGCAGACCTTGTTGATACCATTGAAATTGAAAGGCAGAACATTGACAAAGCCAATGGTGTTATAAGCGAAAATAAGCTTCTGTTGGGAGAGTTGTCTGGCAAGTTATCAAAAGACCTTGCACCATCTCTTAAGAATGTTGAGAATCACGTTAATCTCACCAAGAGCGCAATGGAAGATATGCGTGATAGTGGTCAAATTTCTGCAAGTACATATGACTCAATTATATCTGCCGGTAAGAATTATTCTGAATGTCTGGAAATTCAGAACGGTAAACTTGTGGTAAATATCCAAAAGCTTAAGGAGTTGCAACAGCAGGAACTTAAGAATGAGATCGCAGAGGTTCGTTTTGCAAAGGCAAGTTGGGAAACTGTTATGGCTACAAAGGCTATGGCTGGCGAAGATACCTCGGCTATTGCAAAGAAAATCCGTGAGCTTAATTTACAGGAAGCTGCACTCAATACGGCGATTGATGAAATCGGAAATGCAAAGCCGGAGGATAAGAAGGACACAGAGGAGCCTACACAAGTTACCAAGTTCAAAAAAGAACTTGCGGAGAAGCAGCACCTTGTGGCGATGAAGGAACTTTCCGAGGAAGAATATCTTAATTGGCTTGACGGTGCGTATAAGAAAGCTTATGCAGGACTTAAGGATTATGATGACGACCTTTACAAGTATGAAGAAGAGATATTCAGTAAGCGTAAAGAACTTGCCGAAAAAACCTTTGACGATACCATTGAAGGTATTGAAAAGGAAATCGAAGCTCTTGACAAGCTGAAAGATGATGCTTCAATTGATGCTGACAAAATCGTTGACCCTAAAGCTACGGAAGAACTGAAAAAGTTCAATGAGGAAATGCAGAAAACCTTTGGCTTGGGTAATGTTGACCTGACAAAGCGTCCTAAAGTCGATGCTGAAACAATGCGTAAAGCTGGTTATGATACAGAAGACGGCGAAATTGCTACTGTATATTCAAGCACAGAATTTATCTGGCAGGGTAATGATAAGAACGGCAAATATGTTGCTGTGCATTACACACCAATTCTTCCCGATGGCACTGTACTTGATGACGAGAGTTTGCGGAAATACCTTTATGAAACTCTTGAATCGTCGCAGGATATTCTGGATACCGACAAGAACAATCTGGGAATAGTTTTAAAAGTTGATACAGATTTCAACATTTCTGAAAAGGATATTCAGAGTTTGGAAACTGATAAGCCTACTCAGAATATTCAAGATATTATCAAGGCTTGTGACGATTGGGATATTGCTCTTCACGAAGTACAGGAACAGTGGATGGAGCTGGACGACAAGGTTGCAAACAGCAATGTCAATAACGGCGATAACATTTACGAAATTATCGACAAGCAGATAGGTTTGTATAACAATGCTATTGCTGAAATCGACAAGCGTATTGCTGAACTTGAAGCTTCTGGTCTTGTTGGTATTGAGGACGAAATTAAAGAACTTAATAAGCAGAAAGATGATTTACTTGACAAAGTTTATAACTTGAGCAAAGAACGCACTTCCATTGGTGTTGATAACGAAATCAAATACTGGGAAGAAATGCAAACTAAGCAGAACGAATTCTATGACAAGCAGATCGAACGGCTTAAAGAACAGAAGAAGCTTCTCGAAGATAAAAATGACGAGGAAGAACGTGCTAAAGATTTAGCTGAAAAGCAGTTAGAATTACGCAAGGCAGAAATCGCCCTTGATGATGCACGACGAAATCGAAATGTTCTTGTAATTTCCGAAGGTGGCGCATACTCTTACGAAGCTGATCAGACTGCTATTGCTGAAGCGGAAGAGGATGTTAATAAAGCCCGGAAGGAATTAGCAGAGTTTAAAGAAAGTGAAATCAAGAAAAGTCTTGATAAACAGATTGAAACTCTGGAAGATCAGAAGGACAAGAATAGTAAATATTACGATACAGTTGTCAAACTACTCGAAGATATGAGTGGCAAGAATAAAGTTCAGTCTGACTCTAATCGTGGTATCTGGGACGAATTGTTATCCACAGAAGCGGGACAAAATGCTCTTGCAAATATTGATTCTGACAAACTTCAGGAACTACTCGATAGCGGATTCCTTGTACAGAAAGACGGCAAATACAGTCTTGGTGAACCCGCATCAATTCCTAGTGTCATGTCTGCTGCGGACGTTATTGCTCTTGTGAATAAAACCATAACTGAAACATCTGCAATCAGTTCTTCTGTTGGATATGACCAGACATCGTTAAATGTACAAGCGGCCGCAAATGAGAGAAACGGAATTATAAAAAGTTCCGTATTCAACAACAGTAATGTTTCGCAGATATCTATACAGAAGGTTGATGTCGCTTACTCCGGCAACAGTATGGAAGATTTTTATACTGCTCTTGTTGGTGCAGCAGGAAATAAAGTATTAACGCTAACGAATCAAATCGTAAGCGGTACAACATAATCACACACAGCCCGTATGTTTGCTTTGGCAGATATACGGGTTGTTTCTATTTTAGGTGGTGAATAAATGAATAATAATGATGTGAACTTTGTGGCGAACAATTTTGCAAACACGATCGTTGATTCGGTTGTGAAAATTACTTCAAACAAATTTAAATCTCTTGACCGCACATACACAGGCAGGATTATGAGTATTGGCACAAATGGGAAGTGTCAAGTTATGTATGATAACAAATCCTGTTGGGTGGAAATTAATGATGGGAATGCTCACTATATTAATGAACTTGTCAGAGTGTATATTCCTAATGGAGATATTGACAAGGCATATGCGGAGAGTATCTCCCCCGCCCCATGTTCTAAAGTTGTTATATCGAAAAACCAGATGGTATTTCAGACCACTGTATCAGCACCTATATTTAGCGTTGGAGATAAGGGTGAACCTGTTATCGAAAAGACTGAGGTAAGCATTGAAAAGGTTATCGAATTAACAAGGGATAGTCAAGGCAGACCTATTTGGGCTAAATTTCCTGACGAGAGTGAACTTGAAATTGAGTATAAGGATTGAGGTGGGTATTATAAGAAATCAAAATGATGAAGCTTTTTGGCTTGGTGCTGAAGTTGGACAGACGGAAAGTGTTTCGCATATACCCACACAAATCACAGAGTATAAGGGTATTAATGTGCCTTTGAATAATTGGGAGTATTCTTTCTTTAAGGGGTATTTGCTGAGATGTACGTCAAAGAAAATCAATAGTGTGCGGATTTACAGTTTACATAGATATACTTCTGTAAAAATAGGAAATACTTATGCTTGGGTATATATGCAAAATGCAAAAGGTGTTGACTACAATTGTTGCTATCTCATACTTAATTCAAATAAACAGAAAATTGACGAGGAAGGAAACGTACTTCCTAATGATGATAAACGAGTTTACAGGCAGATTTCATATTTCAACTTGCCTAGTGGAACATATTACTATCGTGAGATAAAAGCGTTTCTTTCACAGATGATTGTAGAAGATGTGCCATTTACTGTAGTCAATAGCGATACAGAGCAAACGATATACATAGACCACAAGCCAAATCTTTATAAGGTTTATTACGATAGTAGCTATACTATTGAAACTCCTTTTGAGGATATGACACCTTATCTTAACACAGAATTTAAGAGTCGTTTATCTAGTAATTATTATGTGGAATCAGACTCTCTTTCTTTTTCTTATAATATAGCACCCCCTACTTTTATGAGATTTAGTTACGATATAAAGTCGATATTTTTCAATGATGACGATATAACAAATAAATATAACATAAGGTGGGAAGATGGATTGTTGACATCTGCTCATATTGGTGGTTCACTTTCTTTGGACTGTGGTACAACACAAGTTCAAATATCGCCAGACTCAAGCCGTGTATATGGGCAGGATTGGCAAGTATTAGGACACAACACTGATATATACCATTCATATGGTATAGACAATAGCAAACTTAAAGTTCCTACATATATGACTGTTGATTATGATGATAAGTCATATAAACAGTTAATGCCTACGTATTTGAAATTAACTGACGCTAGGTATTCTTGTGATATCCAATGGGAAGAGTTTATTAATATAGGGGATCCTTGGGGAACGAAACCCCTAGGATATAGCTTTGCATCAAGACACGTATCAGGTACTAGCTATATCGAATATAGGGATATAGAAATAACTAAATACAAAAACAGACATTACAGCATCTGTCTCTTATACACATCTCCGAGCCCACGAGACGTAGAGGAATC
>CAMFQI010000100.1 GCA_945980015.1 uncultured Eubacterium sp.
AGTGAGCATATTGATAATCTCAACATTTTTGTACTCCTTATAGTGCGACTCCAATGCTCTTTCGATATGAAGCGGCTCACCGCAGCCAAATCCCACCACAATTTTGTCGTTGTCGTGAATAAGCTTTATCGCCTCTTCGGCCGTTGTCAGCTTTGATTGATAAATTTCCTGCCAGGTCATACTTTTCTCCTTAAAATAATCTGCACAAATATAATACATTAATTATTAAATTCAGTCAACAAATAGTTGAATTTGTGCGGAAAAATTGTTATCATTGTATACATAAGCAAAAAAATTATGTGCAAATTTACTAATTGAAAAATGTTCAAAAATATGCAAAGGAGGAATAAACCGTGACCGAAAAGGAGCTTCGCAAAAAAGCGATGGCGTTGCCGCTTAATCCCGGCGTTTATATTATGAAAAACAAGGACAAAAAAATAATATACATCGGCAAGGCGAAGGCTCTGAAAAACCGTGTTTCCTCCTACTTCGGCTCCCACTCAAACCATTCGTTAAAGGTTATAAGAATGGTGGAAAATGTTGACGACTTCGACTACATTTTGTGCGACACGGAATTTGAGGCGTTGGTGCTTGAATGTTCGTTGATAAAGCAGCATATGCCGAAATACAACATTCTTCTCAAGGACGACAAGGGCTATAATTATATCAAAATCACAAAGGAGGAATTTCCGAAAATCCGTGAAGCAAAGCAAATGCTTGACGACGGCGCAGAATATATCGGACCGTTTGTGTCCAATTTTTCGGTTAAAAACGCAGTTGAGGAAACGCTGAAAATCTTTAAGCTTCCACGCTGTAACAAGCAATTTCCGAGAGATTACAACAAGTCAAGACCGTGCCTAAACGGATTTATGGGAATATGCTGTGCGCCCTGCAACGGCAGAATTTCCAAGGAGGAATACAGAGCGTCAATCGACGACGCAGTCGCTTTCTTAAAAGGCGGTGCGGCAAAATCGGTTGAAGAAATGAAAAGGCGTATGCTCGAATACTCCGAAAATCTTGAGTTTGAAAAAGCGGCAAAAATGCGTGACAGAATAAAGTCAATCTCAAACCTTGACGAAAAGCAAAAGGTTGTTTCGATAAATGTTGCATTTGAGGACGTTTTTGCGTTTGTTCAAAGCAACAAAAAATCGTGCTTTGAGGTTTTGAGATTTAAGCACGGAAGACTTGCCGACAGCGAAAATTGGATAATCGACACGCCCGACAACACAAGCGACGCAAGATTTGAGCTCATTGAGAGATACTACTCAATGAGAAGCGACATTCCGCCGAGGGTTGTAGTTGACGGAGAAGTAACGGACGAGGAATTACTGAAGCAATTTTTGGAAAAGCTGCGTGAAAAAAAGGTTGAAATAATACATCCTCAAAAGGGCGAGCACTCGGCAATACTGAATATGTGCATAAAAAATGCAAACGAGCATTTGGCACAATATCAAGGAAGACTCGGAAAGGAAATGGCGGCACTTGATGAGCTTGCTCAACTTTTGGGCTTACCGAAGCCGCCGGAAATTATTGAAAGCTATGATATATCGCACACCTTCGGCGCAGACAACGTTGCCGGAATGGTTGTCTTCAAAAACGGCAGGCCAATGAAAAACGCCTACAAAAAATTTTCAATCAAGGGCTTCGACGGTCAAAACGACGTTGGCTCGATGAACGAGGTTTTAAGCCGCAGATTTAAGCACTATTACGAGGACGACGAGGACAGCACGTTCAAAATCAAGCCCGATTTAATACTTCTTGACGGAGGTCAGCCGCAGGTTAACGCCGTGTTGCCGATAATAAGGCAAATGAATTTGGACATTCCCGTTTTCGGTATGGTAAAGGACACGAAGCACCGCACGAGAGCAATAGCCTACGACGGCGGCGAAATCGAAATAAATTCGCACAGAAGCGCATTTACTCTTGTTTCGACAATTCAGGAGGAGGTTCACCGCTTTGCGATAACTTATCACAGAACGAAGCACAAAAAGAGTTCATTTTCGTCGTCCCTTTTGAAAATAGACGGTATCGGAGAAGCAAAGGCAAAGGCTCTAATAAAGCACTTTAAGACAATAACGGCAATCAAAAATGCAAGCGTTGAAGAGCTTTGTGAGGTCGGCGGAATTTCAAAAAGAGACGCTGAAAATATTAACAAATATTACAGCGAGATGTAAAAAAACCATAATAAAACTTGACGAGTGCAAGGGTTATCTGTATAATAGATATGTATGTAAACAAGATTTTATTAAGGGAATGACCTTATGAAAGTAATAACAGGCTCCCTTAGGGGACGACGGCTCGACACTCTCGGCGGTGAGGAAATCACACGTCCGACAAGCCAAAGCACAAAGGAAGCGTTATTCAGCGCAATTCAATTTGAGCTTGAGGACAAGAAGGTGCTTGACCTATTCGCAGGCTCCGGACAGCTCGGAATAGAGGCAATTTCCAGAGGTGCAAGGCACTGTACCTTTGTTGAAAGCAACAAACAGGCTTACGCTGTTGTTGAGCAGAATATAAAAAAATGCAAAATCGAGGATAAATGTACACTTGTTTTTTCGCAGGCGTCCTCATTTTTGATGAACAAAAACAATTTTGATATTGTATTCGCAGACCCGCCCTATCACAAGGGATTAATCGAGGAATGTCTGCCGAGGCTCGTCGGTATGATGAACGACGGCGGAGTAATAATCTGCGAAAGTGCAAGAGACGAGGAGCTTCCCGAAAATGTTGACGGCTGGTGCGTTGACAGAGTACGAAATTACGGAAAAACAAAGCTCTCGTATTACAGAAAGGGTTGATTATGAAAACGGCAATTTGTCCGGGTAGCTTTGACCCTGTAACCTTGGGACATCTCGATATTATTGAGCGTGCCGCCGAATTGTTCGACGAGGTAATCGTTTTGGTTATGAGTAACCGAAGTAAATCCGGCTCGCTTTTCACGGTTGAAGAAAGAATTGAGCTCATCAACCGCACAATAAAAGGAAAAAACATCAAGGTTGACACCTACGACGGACTTTTAGTTGATTACGCAAAGCAAAAAAATGCTGTTGCAATAGTAAAAGGACTCAGGGCTATGTCTGATTTTGAATATGAATTTCAGCAGGCTCTCACAAACAAATCACTCTATCCCAAGGTTGAAACGGTTTTCCTTACGACCGAGGGTAAGAATATGTTTTTATCATCAAGCATGGTAAAGGAAGTGTGTACCCTAGGCGGAGATATTTCCACCTTTGTACCGCAAGAAATAATAAACGACATTTACGAAAGATGTAAAGGAGACAATTAAAATGGCAAACACTAATACAGATATTTTGTTGGAAGACCTTGAGGACGTACTTGACGACGCTACTTCTATCCCCCTATCAAAAAAATACGCAGTAGATATCGACAAAATTAAGACGATTATCGAAGACATCAGGCTCAACACTCCGCAGGAAATCAAGCAGGCAAAGGCTATTGTTAATTCAAGAAACACAATTCTTGAGGAAGCAAAGAACGAGGCTGCAGAGATTATCAAAAAGGCTCAAGAGGACGCAAGAGAGCTTGTTGCAAGAGACGAAATAACAAAGACTGCACAGGCTGAAGCTGCCGAAATTATCTCAAAGGCAAACGACCAAGGCAGACAAATGGTAACCGAGTCTCAAAATCAGGCAAGCGAGATTTTGAGCAACGCAACCGCTCAGGCTAACGAAATGGTTACCTCGGCTCAAAATAAGTCAAGAGAAATCCTCGCCGCAGTAAACAACTACGCAGACGACACTCTGCTTTCAATCGACGACGCTTTGTACAAAGCACTTACAGACGTTCGCAGAATCCGTCAGGGTATTTCAAACGTCCAGAAAAAAGAACAGTAATGCAAAAAGAGAGTCAAGCGACTCTCTTTTTTGTTATGCTTTACGATTGTACAACTAGGGACTACGGCGGCGCATACGACACCGTAAAATATGCGAAAAAAAGAAATAAGCAAATAATAAATATCAGCAAATACGCACATCAAAGTTGACATCGGTATAATATTGAGTTATACTAAAATTACTAAATTAAAGGAGGGTACAAAAATGGATTTGAACGAGACAATTTGTTTCTGCGGAAACGTTACTGCCGGCGACATCAAAGCAGCTGTTGAGGCAGGTGCAACAACTTTAGAGGCTGTTAAGGAAGCAACCGGTGCATCAACACACTGCGGCGGCTGTGAGCCGAGAGTTGAAGAATTAATCGAAGAATTCAAAGCGTAAGACAATTTTGAAAAACGCCGCAACGGGCGAACCGTTACGGCGTTTTTTTATTATTCAGCTTTTGAAAATGAGATTTGATATATTCGCGGGTAAAGTCGGAAAAAGCCTTTTTCAAAATTTGCTTAAAGCGTTCCTTTTGAGCCTCGTCGGTATTTTGAACCTTATCAACGAGGTGTGAAATACGGCGAAAATCAAGCGTCTTCAAATCGTAATAATCGTTTATCTGCAAATTTTCGGCGACAAATTCGAGAGTATCGAAGAAAACCTCCAAATCGTCCTCTCCTACATATTCAATCAAATCATTAATATAATCTGCGGCATAATCCGAAAAGGAATCAAAACCGTCACATTCCTCGAAGCGTCCGTTATCAATAACCCACGAGGAAACCTGATGTTGCTTCAGACCGCTGTTTGTACTTTGAACAACAACGGGCACGGCATCATGGCTCAACATTCTGCCGAAGATACTGCTTTCAGGCGCATAAAAATGAAGCCTATCCTTTATTTGAGCATAATCATACCGCTCAAAAAACCATTTCGGAAAGCCCGGAGCGTCGAATTCATACACGCCGGCTATATGCTTTTTCAGTGAATTAGAGCAATTCACACAGGCAAACACGGCAAGATTGCCGCCCTTGGAATGACCGCAAGCATATACGCTGCCGTTACAGGTCATAGCACTTTCCTGAAAATAATGGAGGGCTTCGATTTGGGCAGGTACGGGAAACATATAGCTGAGCATAGCCGATTCCTTAACGCCGGTAACCGTTATATCCGTTCCTCGAAACGCAACGGCAACGTCGTTTCCGAACAAAAACTCAACGCCCGAAAACTGCTTATCAATCTCGTCATTGATATTATTTACATAATTACAAATTCTCACCTGACCGAAGCGAAGCGTTTTTGCACAAAGTGAAAGAAGCCTTACCGCCTTTTCACTTATGCCGATAAGCGAGTCAATTTCCTGCTGTGAATGAAGAAGATAATACTTTGAAACGGCGTCTTCGACAGTAACCTCACCTTTTTCGACAACGCCGTCAAAATCAATATACGCAAGCTGACTGAAAACAAGTGCATCAAGCTCGCAAAACGCCTTTTCGTCAAAGGTAAAGCCTCCGTACTGCTTTAGATACTGCGTTAAAAACTGCACATAATCACCACCGCTTCATAATATGCCGATTTTTCTTTGCCGTTACATTTTTACAACTTATCGACAACCTTGAAAAATCTTGTGTTCTTTCTGAATTCATCACGGT
>CAMFQI010000101.1 GCA_945980015.1 uncultured Eubacterium sp.
CACGGCGGTTATCAGCTTTTACGACCCCATTGACCGCAGAAACAAGAACGATTATACACCTGTTGATTATTCGGACAAGGCTGACAGAGTGTTTTATGTTCCGATTTATGACATTGATATTGAGGTGCTTGGTGATTTCGGTCTTACTTATGAAACATATTTCCCTGAGGTAAATGTACTTGCCAAATTTATTGACAAAGCAAAAAATGACGGGATGGATATAATCTGTTAATGCGAATATGGACAAAGCCGTAGCGCAGGCTGTGCCGCCGCAATACTTGAACATTATTATAAAAACGGAATTTCAATTTTCGTCGATTACCGTTATTATCCAAATCAGCTAATATACCATAAGGTGTTTGATGCACTGAAAAATCTGTAAAATCACGTTTAATGCATAATGCTATAACAAAGGAGGTAATCGTATGAGATTTGTCGTTGCAAAACCACAAAGTAGAATGAGCTTCGGTGATTTGTTTTATTCTTTTCCTGACGATTTAGCTATGAATAATGAATTCGACCGAATAATTGAAGGCTGCAACAGTAAAGCAAATTCAGAATTAAATCATCAGATTAGAGAACGGTTAAAAAAGGAAGTAGAAGTAATAAAGGAAACCGATAACCAAATTACTATTTGCATTATAAAAGCGATAACAGATTATTCTCACGAATTAGGCTATCCTGTTACTCTGTTTGGGGAAGAAGCCGGAACAGTAATAATGTACCTAATCGGTGCATCAAATGTTCATCCCAATCAAATTGAATACAGTGATTTTTCTTCCGAATTCTTTATCAGTAATCTTTACAAAAAAGAAGGATTTTTCACCCTTGCTATTGCAGAACCGGTAAGGACAAAGCTGCAATCTATACTTAACGATAAATTTGCTCATATTAAATCAAGCAACGAAATATACAAGCGAATTAATTTGCCCAATTACGATTCACTTGAACAAGTCAAAAAGCTATCGGATTTAACAGGTGTAAATTGCTTTGAACAACAATATTTTGATGTAATCAATTCACTGTATATTGATATTTATAAAGATATGTTCGGCGAGGAACCTAACCTTGAAGGAGCTGTTTGTGTAAATGAGCTAAATAAACTGTATGCATATAATAAGTGCTCTCATAATCACGAAAAAAGTATTAGGTATTTTAATGAATTAAGTAGCTACCTGTTTAGAGATGATTTTTATAAAGCTTTTATGGATTCAGACATTTATTCTGAAAACGCAATATTTCTGGCATACAGGGGAATATGGAAAAGCGATAAAGCAGGATATATTAAATGTTTAGAGGAAAATAATGTTTCGCCAAATTGTTTGTCCTGTTTTAAAGAATTTACAAATATTTGGAGCAAAGCAACATGTATGAGCAGAATAAATGTAATGTTGGCTTTAAAATGGTATGAAATACATTTTCCTGAAGAATACGAAAAAATCGTAAAATAACAACAGCCTATGGGCAATCAATTACTCATAGGCTGTTTTATAAAGCCGCTTAAACGCAACAATGCAGTCAAGGGCAAGCTTGCCCTTGACTGCATCAGCATCTTTATTTTTTTGGTCAACCCCAACTCTTGACAAAGAGCCATTATAATTTTTCATACTGTATTAATTACTGTATTAACCACCGGCTGCCGGAGACAACAACCAAACCTGGTCACTGTCTGACAAGGCAGTTTTTTTCTTTTTGCAATGCTCTCCGTTTATATAGACGATTGCATCCTTAAATTTCAGTGATTTGCTTGGATTAAGTGCCCCGTTTCTGTTCTTGTGAGTGGTTTGTGCATCTAATTCGTAATTTTTCTTTACGATTTTTGACAGCTCAACAAAGATATCTTCCACGGTTTTTGCCTCAACCTCAACCTCTGAAAGTCCGATAGTTGTATGTAAAACACCAAATAGCTGAACCTTAATCATAGAGAAAAACCTCCTTTGCTGTTTCGGGAACACGAACGCCGACTCTTTTAAGCGTTTTTCGAGTCGGTGCACCTGGTCACTGTCTGACAAGGCAGTTTTTTTCTTTTTGCAATGCTCTCCGTTTATATAGACGATTGCATCCTTAAATTTCAGTGATTTGCTTGGATTAAGTGCCCCGTTTCTGTTCTTGTGAGTGGTTTGTGCATCTAATTCGTAATTTTTCTTTACGATTTTTGACAGCTCAACAAAGATATCTTCCACGGTTTTTGCCTCAACCTCAACCTCTGAAAGTCCGATAGTTGTATGTAAAACACCAAATAGCTGAACCTTAATCATAGAGAAAAACCTCCTTTGCTGTTTCGGGAACACGAACGCCGACTCTTTTAAGCGTTTTTCGAGTCGGTGCACCGTCCTTCCAGCCTCTAAGCTTGTAGTAAGTTTTTTTCATAGCCTCAAGAGGAACCTTAGTTCTGCTGTCGCCTTTTACCTGTTCCTCGTCGGTTAATCTTCCCGGTAAAGTATCTGTGTCCTTTGATACAGGCTGACCTAAAATAACATTTGCAAGGCGTTCTGTATTGTATCCGCGCTCGCCTGCTCTTAAGAATTTACCGAAATTATACTTAAGTCCTGTTGCGGCAGAGATGACTCTGGGATACTGCATAATAGGAAGATTTATAGGCAAAAGCATTGGCAGTCTGTCAAAGATAAATGTAACAGGAAGAGAATACTTCATAACCGTATTTACAATTTTGGCAATTAATGAGGATGGTCTTTTTACAACAAAGCCGGGCAATATAGCGTAAGAAGTAAATACACAAAAGCCTGCTGCAGATGCACCCTCCATAACATTTTGGAACATAATTGTAAGCCCTGCCTTGCCCTTTGTTGTATAAGAGTCAACGTTAAGTCCAAGTCCCTCAAGAACTACCATATAGCCTGCGTTCAGGTGACAGCCTCCACGGTTTGAGGTTGCATATCCAAGACCGTGTCCTACTGCACCACGAGGCTCATATGCGGCAAGCTCTAAGCCCTTTGCGTTAATTGCAAATTCCTTCCCGCCGAATTTTTCGCTCATCTTTCTTGTGCCGTTTGCAAGCTCGTCGCCTATGCCTCTTCTGTATGCAATGTCGTGCCAAACCTCGCTCAAATTATCTGTTTGACCGAAGCTGAGACCGCTGTCCCACATTCCTTTTTCATTGAGCTCCATTGCAAATGCAACGCTTCCTGCGGCAGAAATAGTATCAATACCCAATTCATCAAGCTCGTAATTCCACTTGATAATCTTTTCAAGGTCATCATTAAGTAGGTTAGGACCGAGAAGACCAAGCGTTTCAAGCTCCGGTCCTTTGATATTTTTACCCTCAAATCTAACACGGCGTTCGCATTTCATCGGGCAGGAGTGACATCCTGCGTTTATAATTAAGTGCTCGTCTGCGAGCTTTTCACCCGAAACCTTTGCGAAATTGTCGAATCGTCCGTCGCCGAAATTCTTTGTTGCGAGTATGCGGTGAGCCTGCATAGGTGCAACCAAGCCTGCTGTACCTAATTTTGACAGCTGAGCGCCTGTGATAGGGTGATTTTTGAGCGTTTTAGTCCATTGAGCGTTGATTTTGTCTAACTTTTCTTTGTTGTAAACCTCGATTTTCTTTTTGCCGTAGGTAGTTACCGCCTTGAGATTTTTGTCGCCGAATACTGCGCCGACACCGCCTCTGCCTGCCGTTCTTTCGCCGCTTAACACGCAGGAATAAAGCACCTTGTTTTCGCCGGCAGGGCCAATTACAAGCTTGCCAGTACCTGATGGAAGCTGCTTTTGTGCCTCGGTTGTAAGCATTCCCGCCATCTCGCTGACCTCGTGGAATACAACGTCGTTTTCGGTAATTTCAACCCAAGTAAGAGTGCTTGCCCTGCCTGTAATGATAACAGAGTCGAATCCTGTTTGCTTGAGCTTTAAGCCGAAAATGCCGCCGCAGTTGGACGAGGTAACAATACCTGTAAGCGGCGAAATTGTCGAAATATTAAATCTCGACGACGACGGAGAACCACAGCCTGTTAGCGGGCCTGTTGTAACAACAAGCCAGTTATCCTCGTCAAACGCTTTCATATCGGGCGTGATGTGATTAAGCAGAATATCGCCTGCCATAATCTTTCCGCCGATTGTTCTGTCCCTGTCCTCGTCAGTCCACGGAAAATCCTTGAACGTCTTTGAGGTCAGGTCGATAAAGAGCACTCTGCCCATATATCCCTTTAGCTTTGTCATACGTTTTCTCCTTATTTATTACATAGCGGACAATCCCTGCCGCTTTTTATTTTCAGTCTTGATATATTCAAATTGTCAACAACAATGAGCTCACAGCCGTTCGTGTATTCGTTGTCCAAAAGACGGTTTATTGCAAGCTGCGCCTGAATTGAGCCGATAATTCCTGCCGTTGCGCTTGAATTATATGTTTTGCAGTCACATTCATTTAACATTCCGGCACAAGCAAGACACGGCGTTTTATTCGGCACGTAAAGATATGCAATTCCGAAAAAGCCGTTTACGCCACCGTTTACCAAGGGGATATTATTTTTATAGCAAAATTCCTGAGTAATTTCTCTTGCGTCAATATTGTCAACCGCAAGAATAACTATATCCGTTTCCTTTGCAAATTCAAAGTCAACAACAGCGGTTATTTTTTTGTTTATGTAATTAACCGAAATTTCCGTAGCATAATTTGAAAGAAAAGCTCCTGCCTGAGCACATTTCGACTTGCCGAGCATTGAACGGTCATAGAAAAACTGACGGTTGAGATTTTTTTCTTCAACAACGTCGAAGTCGCACACGGTGAGCTTTCCTATTCCTGCACCTGCAAGATGAGTGCATATATTGACACCTAAACCGCCGCAGCCTATCACAACGGCAGATTTATCGGAAATATCATAGCCTTGAATTTCTGCCTTATTTACCATAATTTCCACCACAAGAAATCGTATTGCCTGCCAGGGTTTCAACTGCGTGAGCTAAAACAGGCTTAACTATTTCAAGAGCTTCACGTACAGCCTTAGGACTGCCGGGCAAATTGATGATAAGCGTTGATTTTCTTGTTCCGCTTACTGCTCTCGAAAGCATCGCCCTGTCAGTAATTTTAAGGCTGTATGCTCTGATTGCTTCAGGTATTCCCGGCACCTCTTTTTCTATAACGGATTTTGTTGCCTCGGGTGTAACATCTCTCGGTGCAAGACCTGTACCGCCGGTTGTAAACACAACATCCACCTTTAATTCATCGCAAAAGCGAATTAACTCATTTTTGATTTTTTCTTTTTCGTCAGGAACTACCACATAATCCTGAGTGTGTGCCATATCCGACATTATTTCCTTAATGAGAGGTCCGCTTTTGTCCTCACATTCATTTTTGCTGCAACGATCACTTGCACATAAAATTGCTATTTTCATAAAACTCCCCGTTTCTATAAACTATATTAACACCTGTCTCTTATACACATCTCCGAGCCCACGAGACGTAG
>CAMFQI010000102.1 GCA_945980015.1 uncultured Eubacterium sp.
TTCCTCTACGTCTCGTGGGCTCGGAGATGTGTATAAGAGACAGGTATATGATTGACGAAATCACTCATATCATCAAGACCTTTGAAAAGAGAGACCCCGGCTCAAAGGGTGAAAAGCAGGCTTGCGAGTATATGGCAGATGTACTCAAAAAGGACTGCGGCTGTGAGACCGCCGAGGTTGAAAGCTTCAAGGAAAATCCCGGAGCATTCTACGGTTGGATTTATTTCACAATCACATTTGTTTTGGCAGGTATTGCACTTTTCTTCGTTGCGCCTATCGTAAGTATTCTTCTTATCGTTTTAGGCTTGATAATCGTGCTTGCTGAATTCGGCTTTTACAAAAAGCTTGTTGATAAGTTTTTCCCCGAAAAAACAGGACACAATGTAACCGCAATCAAGAAGTGTACAAACGGTACTCCGAAAAGAAGAATTCTCTTTAACGGTCATCCGGACGCTGCATGGGAATGGCCTATGAACTACAAGTTCGGCGGCGTCGGCTTTGAGGGTCACGCTATCGCCTGCGGCTTGGGTGCAGTATATTATATTGTTCTTTCAATAATCAAGTGCGTGAAGTACGGCGTTTTCGGAACAGTTGCCGTAACAGAGCCTATTATGAAGGCTGCATTAATCGGCTTGATTTTCCTCATTCCGCTTGTTGGTCTTTATTGGATGGTAAACTATCGCAGAGTTGTTGACGGCGCAAACGACAACCTTTCCGGCTGTTATATGGGTATCGCCGTTATGAAGATGCTCAAGGACGAGGGTATTGACCTTGAGGATACAGAAATCGGTTGTATTATGACAGGCTCCGAGGAAGCAGGTCTTCGCGGTTCAAAGGCTTGGTGCGAGGCTCACGCAGGCGAATTTCAGGATTGCCCGACTATGATTATTTCATACGATACAATTCACGACCCGAAATTCCTTATGGTAAACTACCGTGACCTTAACGGTACCGTAAAGGCTGACAAGGATTATTCCGATTTGTTCCTTGAAGCCGCACAGGCTGTTAACGTACCTTGCAAAAAGGGTTGGGTACCTCCTCTCGGCGGTGCAACCGACTCAGCTGCTTTTGCACAGGCAGGCTTCCGTGCCGCAGGTATTACGGGACTTAACCATAATCTTGAGGATTACTACCATACACGCCGTGATACATACGACAATATGAACGCCGAGGGACTTGCAAATTGCTATGCCGCAACTGTCAAGACTCTTGAAATGTGGATTAACGGCGCAAAGCAATAATAACTAAATAAGAACAGAAACGGGATTCGATTTTACGAATCCCGTTTTAGATTGTCGATAAAGTGGGCTGAAACACGCCTTATAAATTAAACAAACCGAATTGAGCCTCCTTTGTGTAAATGGAGGTAGCAACGCATTGCGCTGACCGAGGGATTGTAAAAAGTGGGGTTGTTATTACTTAAAACATTAACCTTGTTCACCAAATCAACACACCAAAAACAACATATCAAAAACCAACAAGAGGAACCGTCCCCCCTTGTTGGTTTTTGTACAAAAAACAGTACCAAAAGGCAAATAGCATGGTACAAATATCGGACTACTCCCTGTGTAAAATAATGCATAGAAACAATGTAAAACCACTAAAGAACTGATAAGCTCATCAGTTCCTTTTTTAATACCACTTATTTATCCAGCCATCTTTGTCTGTAAAAGGTTGGGTTTGTTTTTGTGGTGTAGTTGTATTAGTTTGAGTTGTTGTTTCGTCTGTTGATATTTCTGTGCTCGTTTCAGTTTTATTATTTCGGACAGTTGTGGTTTTTGAATTATCTGTTACAGTATTAAAATCGATAACATTATCTGCGTTGTTTTGGACAGATGTTGATATTGTTTGAGTTTTAGTTGCTTTGCTTTGTACAGTAATTTCTGTTGTAACAACATCACCATTTTCTTTGGTAACAATATCGTTGTTTTCATCAGTAACCGGCTCATAGTAATGAGTAATACCGTTACTGTCCGTAACAGCAGTAGTGGATATGCTTTCACTACCGCTGTTATTTGTGCAGGCAACAAAAGAGCAAATAATCACTACAACAGAAACGATAATTAAAATCTGCTTTTTCATTTTTACCAGCCGTCTGAGCCGTCAACAATATTGTCGTCATCACGAATATCGTTACCGCTTGTTGTGATAACATCAACCGTTTTGAATTCTTCAATTTCAGTAATCGGCTTTAAATATTTTTCTTTCATTGTTACGCCTCCAATAATCTATTAACTGCATTTTTTGTATTTTCATCTATTTCATCATCTGCCAGCACAAGTCCTGCAACCTCACCGAATGAGCCCTTTTGTATGTTAGAGTAGAAATACATTCCGTCTATGCAGACATAGGCTCTTGCTGTGATTTCTCTATCGTAATACGCTGTTGGAATATTTGATATTACAAGGTTAAATGATGTAGTACCGTCTTTTTCTATTCTGTTTGGTGCTAATGCTTTCTTAACCGTGCTTGAGTCAACAGTATCTATTGATAAATCTTCGGCACCTTTTTGGCTGTAAATGAATCCATATTCAACATTACTTGCAAGGCTTTCTATTTCATCAATATTATCCCAAGTGAAGCCGAATCGAAGTCCGGCAGCTG
Source organism: uncultured Eubacterium sp. (assembly GCA_945980015.1). Taxonomy (GTDB): domain Bacteria; phylum Bacillota; class Clostridia; order Oscillospirales; family Acutalibacteraceae; genus Eubacterium_R. Next base: position 2,605 of record CAMFQI010000102.1, read on the forward strand.
AGCAGCATATTGATCTGCCCAAATCGGTTACATTTGCAGGATTTTCAATGCTTTCATTCCTGCTGTCACTTGGGATAAAATTCAATCCGTTAGGATAATAAATCAATTTCTTTTTTGCCCATTCTTCTGCAAAAGAGCCTTCGGGTGCAATAATTGTATATTTTCCGCATATACCGCTTTCCTGATTTTTACCTTCTTTTAAGCTGTCCGACAGGTATAACGTGAAATCATTAGATTTTGGAAAATCTGCAAATTTTGCAATCCTTTCAAGTTTTGGGGCATAAATGAATTTAAAATTTGTAAATTCTTTAAACTCACAGTAATCATAATTAAATTCGGTTGCCTTTGGTGCATATATAAATTCAAGTGCAGGAACTACACCCTGACTGAGTTGATATCTGCCTTCGTCATCCGTAGTGAAGGAAGGAATTTGTTTTGAATCCGGTGCATACACATACTTTAACGAAAAACAATTGAGAAATTCACTTGAACCTGTGCCTATCGTTTCCACATTTTCCATATTTACGCATTCAAGACTGCTTCCGGAAAAGTCATCACCACCTAATTTTTTACAATTCGGAATATTGATTATTTTTGCTTTTGAATTCACAAAAGCATATCCCCAAGTTTTTATGCAATTAGGTAAATCCAATTTTTCAAATTGTGAATCCTCAAATGCATGGGATTCAAGCTCTGTGATATTAGTAAAATCCATTTCTTTAGGCAGAGATATGCAGTTTGCAAAAGCATAGTAACCTATTTTTGTTACATTAGGTATATCAACCTCTTTAAGCATTTTGCAATCTTTAAATCCGCCACTAAGATTAGTGATTTTCGGGAGATTAGCATATGTAATAGGAGTGTTTTCAAAAGAGCAATTTTCCCAAGTTATATTTGGGAAATCGGCATTTTGCAATCCAGTGCCTGATAAACATTGAGTGGTAGCATATTCTAATTTTTCTCTGAAAGTTAAATCAGTTAACAGATTACATCCATAAAATGCTTCGGGATACAAGCTTTTTATGTTAGGCATATTTTCATCATAGAGCGAATAGCATTCTTTAAATGACCTTGTTGAACACGATTCCACTCCTAAGCCGACAATTCGCTCGAGAGCACTGCCGTTAAATGCATCATATTCTATGTCCTTTACGGTATCTGGAAGCTCAATATTAACGATACCGCTATCCATAAAACATCCCACGCCTATTTCAACAGGTGTTATACCTTTTATTGTATCAGGAACCTTAATTGATGCATATTTGCCGTTATAGGCAGTAATTACACCCTCGTCCGTTATTTCAAAATCATTTTCATCTGCGTTTCTGAATATCTGATAATTCTGCATTGTATATTTGCTGTGCATAGAGTTGCCAACAATCGGAAATGCCGCCGCTATGATAGTTGCCTGACTATCGATTTCAATTGCTTTTCTGTACGTAGTACCGTTTGTTGAACTCGGCAATGTATTATCCGTTGTGTAAACAATCTTAGTATTTAGCTTGTCGGTGCTGGACAATTCTACCTTTATCGTGTCATAATATGTTCCGCTTTCAATGCTGAAGGCTACATCACTTTTGCGCTCGTCACTCTCAATAAGGTTTGAGAAATTGAGCAAACCCGCACCTGCCCACATTCTGTCTGAGGTTTTGTTTCTTTTAATGGCAGAATTCTTTAATATTTCATAAATATCATCAGGTGTTCGTGAGGTATCCTGCATAAGCACATATGCAGCAGCCGCAGCAACAAACGGGGAAGAAAAAGAGGTTCCGTTTACATACTCATATGAATCACTGTTTGCCACTTTGTATGTTTTTACATTTTCACCCGGAGCTGCTATATCCACGGTTGTACCGTAGTTTGAAAACCAACATTTATTTCCGTTTTCATCATAAGCCGATACGGCAAGCACATTTTCATTATTAGCCGGGGTGGAGTCTTTAGTATCAACATTTTCATTACCGGCGGCGGCAATCAGTGCTATACCGCTGTCTTTCAGCTCCTGAAAAAGATGCTTTTCAACGGCACTTTCAGGTTCGTAGCCGCCATAGCTCATATTGAGAATATCCGGCTGATTTTCCTTCATAGCAAGTATGTATTCATACGCACATATTAAACTCGAGGAATAGAGATGTCCTTGACTGTCGCCCACCTTAAATGCAGACAGTTTAACATTATCCGGTGTAGACTGAGCAATAACACCTGCCACATTCGTTCCGTGTCCGTGTTCATCAGTTTCTATGTCACCGATATGTGATGTTGAAAAATTTTTATAAGTTCTGATTATACGGTCTTTCATTTTGGTGTGTCCATAATATATTCCGGTATCAATTATACCCACAATAATCTGAGGATTGTCAGTATTCTTAAAATATTTAAGTGTAGTATCTGCTTCGGAATACTTATATGCCCAATCGCTTTCTGTTGAAGATGAAGAAGCGGACACTGTATATAAGTTATCATTTTGAACAGTCAATCCCTGCTTTTCATACTGAGCTGCTGCCTTTTCAGCATCTTCCTCATTATCAAACTGAATAAAAGCATAGCCCAAGCCGTATACCTCGTCAACCGCATCATAGGTATTAATTTTCGATTTTGTTTCAACAATCAGTCTGTTATCAACAGAAAGACCGGCGGCTTGGGCACTGTCGAGCTTTTCTTCATATTCTTTGTTATATTCCTCGCTCATTGCAGTAACTTTTTCGCAGACAGCAACAACATTGTTTTGTTCAATTTCTGACGCTATTGCAGTATAGCAAGGTGATAATGCAGATATTGAT
>CAMFQI010000103.1 GCA_945980015.1 uncultured Eubacterium sp.
AAAGATAGGGTCAATCAGGGGAGGGTTCTCTGATTGGCCGAAAGAGTAAATAAAAGAATATAACAAATCCCGATGCTTTTTTGTGCATCGGGAAAATTTATTTTTCGGTTTTCAGCAGTCTTGCGCCGTGCGGCTCGATTTCGAGTATGTCGGCGGAGACTGTATTTTTTTGCCAAATATCGTAGGCGTTTTGAACGCTGTAATTAACCGATATCGGCTTGTCGTCGGTGTTGAAAATGGCGGTATATCTGTATTTGTCGCTTTCAGCCGTCCAAATGATATAGCCCTTGTTTTCAACCTCGTTTCGCTCGATTTCACGGGCGTTCATTGCCGTTTTATGCATTAACATATACTCTTCATTTTGGAGAAGCGAAAGAGTGAACTCATCATTTTCGGGCATATTTCCGCCTATCATAAGCGGACTTTTGAAAATCCCCCAAAGCGTCATAAGTGTATAATGCTCGGGCTTTGTGAAATTCGACATTCTGTTTTGTTCTCCGTGATACGAGCAAAGCTTTGATATTCTGCCAATGGGAAGCATATCACAGTCGGGATAGTTGCCCTCTTGAGTTACGCCCTGCCATTCACGGCATTTGTCGAACATCGGATAAAGATGCTCCCACAAATCCCAAAAGTCGCCTGTAAGCCGCCACATATTTGCATTTTTGCAAAGATGCTCTGCCTTATCTCTAGGTGCGGGACCCGGCGAAAGAGAAAGCACGATTTCTCTACCGCAGTTGTCTATTGCCTTGCGGAGCATTTCTATTTCGTAATCTGCGGAATACGGATTGTCCCATTTGCGAAATTCAGTTACGCAGATATCGTCGCACTTTATGAAGTCAACGCCCCAATCGGCATACATATTAATTATTGAATTATAGTAAGCCTGTGCACCGTCGCAGTTGTACATTCCGTACATATCGGTGTTCCACGAGCAGACGGAAAAATGATGCGCAACCTGACGTGCGGTTTTTTCACTGTTTAGTATCGGTGTGTTTTTGTGGACTGCCTGACGGGGAATACCACGCATAATATGTATTCCGAACTTTAAGCCGAGCGAATGAACATAATCTGCTATCGGCTTGAAGCCTTTTTTGTTTGCACTTGACGGAAAGCGGTTTTCGGCAGGGATGAGTCTTCCGTATTCATCCATACAAAGCTCGGTGAAGTTGTTGTAGTTGTTGCTGCATGCCTTTGGCTCGTACCATTGTATGTCGCAAACAATGTATTCCCAGCCGTATTTTTTCAGGTGCTTTGCCATATAATCGGCATTTTCGAGCAGCTGCTTTTCGGTTACGCCGGCACCGAAGCAATCCCAACTGTTCCAACCGCACGGTGCTGTTTTTGCCCATTGCTTAAAGTTTTCCATAAGGCTACCTCAATATTTCCTTTTCACTTTTGTAATTTGTTATTGCTATGCTGTTAATCGGGTTTATTTCGAGCTTTGAAAGGTATTCGTAGGCAAATTTCAGATTTTCTTTGTCCGAATATACATCGGGAGAGTGAGCGTCGAGACCGATTATTACATCGTTTCCCGTTTCCGATACGATTTTCCAAAAATCGTCGTTAGGGTAGTTGCGCCCTTTCGTAAAGCCCAAAAAATTGAATTCAAGTGGTATTCCGATTTCCTTGAGCCTGCCGACAAAATGCGTCATCTTTTTGATATAAACGTCATTATCACCGACGAAATTAATCAAATCCGGATGTGCAATATATGAAAAATATCCGCTTTTGGCACCGAGGATTGCCTGACTGATATACTTGTCCAAAACGGCGACGCTGTTTGTTTCGCTTCCCGAATATTTTGCATAATCCTCGTATTCGTTGTCGGTAAAATGCTGACCTAATATAAGATAGTCGTATTCAAAGGTCTTGAGATATTCAATTTCCTTTTCTATCAAATCGGGGTAATATTCAAGCTCGAAGCCGAGCTTTATGTCGATTACGCCCTTGTATCTTTCTTGAAGAGTGCGAATACTATCGCGTAATCCTGCGCCTTATCGCAGGGAATACGAAAACCGCTTTTGTGCCCCTGCGGAAAAATATACGGCGCATGGTCGGAAAAGCCGATAACGTCATATCCGTTTTGTATTGCCTGAAGAACATATTCCTCGTCTGTGCCTGAGGCGTGGTTACATCTTACGGTGTGGGTGTGAAGATTAAAGCTCATTATTTTGTTTCAACGCTTTCAAGGAATTTGATAAACTGAGCCTTGCCTGTTTCGGTTCTGTCGTAAACGCCGCATTGCTCAAGAATTTCGGTAAACACAAGACCGATTTCCTGCTTGAGAATATCATCAATATTATCTGCGTTTATCTCATACTTATTCTTAATCATTTCAGACCATTCGTAGTGCTTTGCGAGTACCTCATCGTTGCGAATATCCTCGCCGCTTAGCATAGCCTTTGCAAGTGCTTCCATTTCACTCTTAAGTCTTGACGGCAAAACGGCAAGACCCATAACCTCGATAAGACCGATATTTTCCTTTTTAATATGGTGATGCTCCGGGTGCGGATGATAATAGCCTGCCGGGTACTCCTCGGTTGTGATATTGTTTCTCAAAACGAGGTCAATCTCAAATTTGCCGTTTCTCATTCTTGTTATAGGCGTGATTGCGTTGTGAAGCTCGCCGTCATATTCTCTGCCGAGAATGAATGCGTCCTCGTCGGTGTAGCTTTCCCAAGCGTTGAATATAATTCCGGCAAGGTCGGCAAGTCTGTCCTTGTCCTCGCACGCAAGTCGGATAACGCTCATAGGCCATTTTACAATACCACCCTCAACGTCTTCAAAGCCCTCGAACGTAAACGGCGTTTCAATCGGAGCCTTTGCCATTGCGAATTCGTAGTTGCCGCCCTGAAAATGCTCGTGGGTGAGAATTGAGCCGCCGACAATCGGAAGTCCTGCGTTTGAGCCGATGAAATAGTGAGGGAATAATTCAAGGAATGAAAGGAGCTTAACTATAGCCGCCTTGTCGATTTTCATAGGGGTGTGTTCTGCGTTGAATACTATGCAATGCTCGTTGTAGTAAACATACGGAGAATACTGCAAAAAGAAGTCCTCGCCGTCGAGCACCATCGGTATTATACGGTGATTTTGGCGGGCAGGGTGATTAACTCTTCCTGCATAGCCCTCGTTTTCCTTGCACAAAAGACATTTCGGATATGAGGTTGATTTCATTTTAAGAGCCGCCGCAATAGCCTTCGGGTCCTTTTCCGGCTTTGAAAGATTAATGGTAATATCAATATCGCCGTACTCGGTTTTTGTTATCCATTTAACGTCATTTTTTATTCTGTATGTGCGTATGTAGTCACTGTCACAGCTTAGCTTGTAGTAATAATCTGTTGCCTTTTTCGGCGAGTCCTTGTAAAGCTCGTTGAATTTTGAGATAACCTCGCTCGGCTTCGGGGTGAGAAGTCCCATTATTTTTGTGTCGAACAGGTCACGGTATACAACGCTGTCCTCACAAAGTTCGTTTTCTACCGCATAATCGAGGATTGAAGCAAGAATTTCCTCAAGCTCGGCGTTTTGAACCTCACATTCCTCAAAGGCGTCCATATTAAGCGCCTGACATACGGAATTGATTGCCCAAATTTCGTCTGATTTTTCTATGAGATTATTGTTGATTGCATAATTTACAAGTGATTTTATGGCTGTGTTGATATCCATATACATACCTCTTTTCATATGTTTTTGCATTATTATTATGATTATAATATTATATTCCTATTTTTTCAACAAGTAACACAATATTTGTTGAAATTTTTTGTGAACAAATTAATTTTTACTTTACTATGTCATATTTTCGTGGTAAATTAATTATATAAATGTGAGGTGTTTATTTTATGAATATATGCGTGTTCGGTGCGGCAAGCAAGACTATTGATGAAAAATATATTAAGCCTGTTGAGGCTATGGGTGAATATCTAGCAAGGCACGGACATAATCTTGTTTTCGGTGCGGGAAGCACGGGAGAAATGGGCGCAGCGGCAAGAGGCTTTAAGAAGGGCGGCGGCACTATTCACGGCGTAGTTCCCGAATTTTTCAAAAAGGATTTATACGACTTTGTTAATTGGGATTGCGACGAGCTGACCCTGACGGAAACTATGCGTGAGCGCAAGGGAATTATGGAGGATTTGGCTGACGCATTTATTATTACGCCCGGCGGTGCGGGAACCTTCGAGGAATTTTTTGAAATTCTTACACTCAAGCAGCTTGGACAACACCGCAAGCCGATTGCAATTTACAACATTGACGGCTATTATAACAGTCTTATTGATGCGGTTAAATACGCTATTGATACCGAGTTTATTAAGGCTTCGTGTGAAAAGCTGTATCAGGTTTTCGACGAAAAACAGTTTGATGAAATGATATGGTATCTTGAAAATGACGATATGCAGGGTATGACTGTTCACGATTTGAAATAGTAGGTGAGATGTATGAATAAAAAATATGTAATCGCTATCGGCAGGGAATTTTGCTCCGGTGGTCGTGAAATCGGTAAAATGATTGCCGAAAGGCTCGGCATAAACTATTATGATAAAGAGGAGCTTCGCAAAAGGGCAAAGGAGCTGGGCGTTGACGAGGGCGTGTTCGAGATGTTCGACGAGCAGCCGACAAGGTCGTTCTTGTTTTCGATTGCAATGGATCCTTATTCGCTTGACAACGCACTTAATAGCGGTAAGGTTATCGAGGCGCAGCGTAAAACAATAATGTCTGCCGCAGAACAGGGTTCTTGCGTAATTGTCGGCAGAAGAGCGGATAAGATTTTGCAGGAGCTTGAGGACGTCGAGGTTGTTTCCGTTTTTATAGGAGCCGATATCGACTATCGTGTTAAGCGTTTTGTTGAAAGTGGTCAGGCAAGCGACGGCAAAAATATCCGCCGTATGCTTGAGCGTAAGGATAGAGAAAGAGCTTCGTACTATAATTATCTCGGCGACGGGCAATGGGGAAAAGCAAGTAATTATACAATGTGCTTTTCGAGTGACAAAATCAGCAAGGAAAAAATTTGCGATATAGTCTGTGCATATGTTAATACACTTTGAGTTGTACAAGTAGGGACTGTCCCTACTTGTATCAGACTGTCGATAAAGTGGGCTGAACCACACATATTATAAAAACATAACCGATTTCTGCCTCCTTTGTGTAAAGGGTGCGGGTGTCCGGTGGACACCTCTGCATTTTAATGCAGAAGCACCGACCGAACCGGCAGGTGAGACGGTGGCAGCACTTATGTGCTGACGGAAGGATTGGAAAAATGGCTTGGACATCGAATCCAAGCCATTTTCGTGTTTTTCGTTTTTTGTTCGGTCGAGGTACCGATGTACATCTTCCCTCGCAAGAAAACGAAATTCAGCCCATTTCTCAACAGCCTG
>CAMFQI010000104.1 GCA_945980015.1 uncultured Eubacterium sp.
AGCCTTCGTCGGCAGCGTCAGATGTGTATAAGAGACAGCTGTCGGACAGAGTGAGTGGAAAAATGCGACTGTCCCCGGCTGTAATTTTCTTGACCTTATGGACAACGGCGACATACCCGACCCGTTTATCGGACTTAACGAAAACGAGGTTGAGTGGGTAGGAAAAACGGATTTTGAATACCGCAGCTTTTTTGAGCTGACGGCTGACGAGCTTGAAGCCGATGAAATTTTGCTTGTTGCAAAGCAGCTTGATACAATCTGCGATGTAACTATAAATTCAAGACCGGCATTTTCCTGTAATAACTGCTTTGTTGAGCAGATTTTCGATATAAAGCCGCTTGCAGTTGAGGGTAAAAATGAGATAAGCATTTATTTTCATTCTCCCGTAAATTATGTTAAGGAAAAGTATAGGGAATGTTCGACTCCCGTAAACTCAAACGGTCAAAACGGTATTGTACATATTCGTAAGCCCCAATGTCATTTCGGTTGGGACTGGGGTCCTGTTTTGCCGCTTTCGGGCGTTACCGATGATATTTATCTCAAATTTGTAAAGCACGCAAGAATTGTCGATTTTACCGCAAGTGCCGACTACGATTTTGAAAAGGGGATAGTAAAGGCAGGCGTTAACGAGCAATATTGTGACGGCATTGAGTGTGAGATTTCGCTTTATGCTCCAAACGGCGAGCTTATTGAAACACAGGGTAATAACGCCGAATTTTGCGTTTATGAGCCGGAGCTTTGGTGGACGTACGATTTGTCCGATAAGAGCGAGCAACCGCTTTATACCGTTACCGCAAGGCTTTTGTTTAATGGCGAGGTTGTTGATGAGGCTTCAAAAAAAGTCGGTATTCGCCATATTGAGCTTAATCGTGAAAGGGACGAATTCGGCAGAAATTTCCAATTCAAGCTCAACGGCGTACCTATTTTTGCAAAGGGTGCAAACTATATTCCCGCCGATAGCTTGATTACAAGATTTGACGATGAAAAGCTTGATTATCTTTTGGACGCTTTTCAGTTTTCAAATATGAATGTGCTTCGTGTTTGGGGCGGCGGATATTACGCAAGCGACAGTATTTATGATAAGTGCGACAAACGAGGAATTCTCGTTTGGCAGGACTTTATGTTTGCCTGTCAGGCGTATCCCTTCTTCCTTGATGATTATCTCGATAACGTAAAAGTCGAGGTTGCATATAACGTTCGTCGTATTTGCTCACATCCGTCTCTTGCTTTGTGGTGCGGTAATAATGAGATTGAGGATATGCATATGGCATGGATAAATATGCCGAAGTATATTTCGTGGACCGAAAAGTTTTTCTACGAAATTCTCGAGAGTGAAATTCGCAAAATCGACTCTCTTACTCCTTACACTCCCGGCTCTCCTATCGGAAAATCGCATAATGTCGGCGTTTATGCCGATAATGTGGGCGACACTCATTTGTGGGGTGTGTGGCACGGCTTGAAGCCGATGAACTATTATCGCCGTCGTATGACGAGATTTTGCAGTGAATTCGGCTTTGAATCCCTGCCGGATATGAACGCTATTCGTATTTTTGCAAAGCCTGAGGATTACGACCTTAACAGCAAGGTTTTCCTCTCTCACCAAAAATGTATGAACGGCAACGACAAAATGGTTTACTATATCGCAGGTAGATTTGATTTGCCAAAGCATTTCAGAGATTACGTTTATCTTTCGCAGGTAACCCAGCTTGAATGTATTGCCGACGCAACGGAGCATTGGCGCAGGAATAAGGGAAGATGTAACGGCTCGATGTATTGGCAGTTCAACGACTGTTGGGGTGTTTGCTCGTGGTCAAGTATTGATTATTACGGAAATTATAAGGCTTTGCAATACGGCGCAAGACATTTTAACGAGCCGTTTACAGTATCGTTTGAGGACGATAAGAACGGCGTAAGGCTTTATGTTCTTAACGACAGAATTGAGAATAAGGTTGCAACGCTTGAATATGCTTTGTTCGATTTTAATGACGGAGTTGTTTTGAGCAATAATGTTGATATTGCCGTTGAGGATAAGCTTGTTGTTGATATTCCGTCCGATTGGCTTTCACGCTGCGATAAGCAACATTCGGGACTTGTTGCGACATTGAGAGAAGACGGAAAAATTGTCAGCCGCAAAACCCTCTTGCTTGATAAGGAAAAGAATTTGAAGCTGCCGAAGGCAAAGCTTAAAACAGTTATTTGCGTAAAGGGTAATACTCTTGAGCTGAATATTAAGACGGACAGGTATGCAAGACTTGTAAAAGCAGAGTGCAGTAAAACTTATCTTCCGTTTTCCGATAATTTCTTTGATTTGCTTCCCGGTGAGGAAAAGGTTATTACAATGACCTTGAACGACGGTATGAACGCAAAGGAAATTGCCGAGAGTATTGTAGTTTACTCGCTTTGCGATATCGAAATGAATAAGAGTAAAATCAATTCTTTCTCAAAGCGTGCAAAGGTTTATTTCTCACCTGTTAATATCGGAAATGCCGTTCATCACGGCAAGGTACCGAAGGATATAGAGCTTGACTGATTTTGATAATAACAAAACCTCTGTAACGGTTTTTGCCGCTTCAGAGGTTTGTTTTATTTTTCGTATAATGTGTGTAAAACCGTTTCAAAATCAACGCCGTAATATCTTGTGTCGGGATTTCTTACGCTTGCCTTTATGCTCTCCAATGTGAAGTCGCCTGCGGTTTTTACTGCCTGTTTTAGCGATTTTCCCTGCGTCAGTGCACCCACGCAAACGGAAGAAAACACGTCGCCTGTGCCGTAGAAAACCTTGTCTATTTTTTCGTGAGTGAAGTAGTCGAAATCCCTGCCGTCGTATGAGAGAATTCCGTATTTTTCGTCGAGTGCAATTCCTGTGAGTATAACGCTTTTTGCACCGATGTCAACAAGAGAGTATACGATTTTTTTTATGTATTCAAAGTCGTAATCCTTTTTGTATTGTTGACCTGTTAAAAATGCCGCCTCCGTCAGATTGGGTGAAATAACATCTGCCTTTGAACAAAGCCACTTCATTTTTTCAACGAAGCCGCCGTCAAAGTGAGGGTACAAAACTCCGCCGTCCGCCATAACGGGATCAACGTAAACAAAATTTCCGTCGTCTTTGAAGTCGTCAAAGAATTTTGCGACTATTTCAATTTGCTTTTCGCTTCCCAGATAGCCTGTATATATTGCGTCGAAATCGAAGCCTTCTTTTTTCCAATGCTCCGAAATTGGAGTAATTTCGTCCGTTAAATCCTTAAATGTGTGACCCTCAAATATTGTATGAGCCGATAAAACTGCGGTCGGAATAATGCTTGCTTCAATCCCCATTGCGCTGATTATCGGCAATGCAACGGTAAGTGAGCATTTTCCAAGGCACGATATATCCTGAATTGTAACTATTCTTTTCATTTTTTGTATTCCTGTTGTTGTTTTTTTCTATTCTACCATATTATTGTACATTAAAAAATGCACAAATTCAATACTGTTTTCGTATACAGATTGCCGATTGACAAAAAATTTTTGCGATATTATAATGAACTTAGATATATAATAAGGGTGCTTTTTATGATAAAGGTGTATTTGATTGACATAAGCAGGGAATTTAGCTTTGAGGAATGTATAAAGCATTTTCCTAAAAGATATGAAGACGCTAAACGCTATCGTCATAATGACGATGTGCTTCGTTCTTATGCCGCAGGCGTTCTGCTTTGGAGAGTGCTTGGCTTGGAGGACTGCGATATCGAATACGAAAAAAACTGCAAGCCGTTTAGCAGAAAAACCGATATGCGATTTAATATCTCTCACAGCGGAAAATGGGTGGCACTCGCCGTTGATAATGATGAGGTGGGTGTTGATATCGAAGCACCCAGACAGGAAAGCCTGCGTGTTAAAGAGCGTGTGTTCACTCAAAATGAATTGGAGTATATGTCCGTTGAGCCTCTTAAAAATTTTACACAGCTTTGGACGCTTAAGGAGGCCGTTATGAAGCATTTAGGCGCAGGACTTTCCCTGAATGCAAAAAGCTTTGATGTTGTGCCGCTGATTGAGGGCAAATCTGTAACGGTTAATAATCTAACCCTTTACGCCTTAACAAAATTCATCGGTGACTATCCCTTGTCAGTCTGCTCAACTAACCCAATCCCCGATTTTGAAATAATCTGTCTATAATAAAAGTCACTCGCGCTGAGTGACTTTTATTTGTTATCGTATAAAATACTTTTTGCTTCTTTCAGTATTTTTTCCGTCAGGGTGCATACCAAAATACCGATTATTACTCCTGCCGTGTTGTGAATAACATCATCAATCTCTGCGTAGCCGAGCTTGAAAGCGTACTGTATTATCTCAATAATACTGCTGAAAATAAGCGCTGAAATTATCGGTGCAGTCCATTTTCTTTTGCCCTTGATATCGTAGCAATATAAAAAGCAGCCTAGCGGAAAAAACAATGCAACGTTCATAAACGCCTCTCTGTAGTATTCAACATTTTCAGTTTTAGCCTTGTAGTAGGTAATAAACGGAATGAGAGAATAGCCCTGTGCGTTTTCTGATTTTTCCCGGGAAAAGAGCGTTGCGTAAATTATCAAAGCAATGTACGAGGCGGTGCATATACTGATGAATATTCTTTCGATCTTATGTGAGCGAAGCACGGCGTGAAATACTGTTAAGCAGAATGACGCACCCAGCAGTATTATCGCAAAAGCCGTTAAATTCTGTGCATATAAATAATGAAACATATATTTCCTTTAACGAAGCAAGGCTCTTTGATAAAAGTCTAGCGCACCGTCGATAGCCTGTTGCGACGGCTCGGAGAATGGGTCGAGCACGCTGAAAACGTGGGCAAGCTTTTTGCCTTCGTATTCGCCGAAATCTACAAGCTCACATTCGATTCCTCTTTCAAGGAAAAGGTTGTATGCCGTAACCGTTTGGTCGTGCGCAAGAGTGTCTCCCGAGCTTGTAATGAAATATGTAGGCGGCATATCGTCTGCATAAATGATGATGTCGCTGATGTCCATAAACTCGTATGTAGGCTTCTGCTTGTAATCCTTGCCCCAAAGCATTCTTGTGTAAACGCTGAATAATCCGCCGTGATTCATATAAGCAACAGGCGAGGTGAGAGCAAGGCATTTAATGTTTAGGTTTGTTTCGCAGGTGCCGAAAACTTCACGAAGCTCGGCACTTTGATTGAGCACCGTGCAGTAAGCCGAAAGCTGACCGCCTGCACTGTCGCCCGTGAGCATAACGGTATTTGCGTTTGCAGGGTAATTATTCATATTTTCGCTTATCCAGGCAAGTGCGCTTGCACAGTCCTGAATTTGCTCGTTAACCGTAACATCGGGTACTAAACGGTAGCTGATGCTGAA
>CAMFQI010000105.1 GCA_945980015.1 uncultured Eubacterium sp.
CTACGTCTCGTGGGCTCGTAGATGTGTATAAGAGACAGATAGATAAGAATATCTCAAGGAGGGGCTGTTATGAAGAAGCGACTTTCTGCGGCTTTAGCCGTAATATTCAGTATTGTTATTATGCTTTGTCCTTTTCAGGCACTGTCGTACACAACAAATTCAACGCTCGGCTCAAGCCTGACGGGTGCAAATTGGATGAGCGGCGTCAGGGATGACGTGTATCTTTCGGATTTATCAATTCCGGGAACTCACGACAGCGGCGCAAGAATAGTTGACTCTATTGCAACAACCTGGGCAAAGTGCCAAAATCTTACGATAACCGACCAGCTTAATATCGGCGTTCGTTATCTCGATATGCGTTTGGAATATGATACAAGCTGTAAGGACAATATCAGAGTAGTTCATTCAACGATTAACGTTTGGAACGGCAACAACGGTGCGCTTACTCTTTATGAGGTGCTTAATGAGTGCTATGCGTTTCTTGACAGTAATCCGAGTGAAACGATTATTATGAGCGTTAAGGAGGACGACGGTAATAATGCGTCGGCGCTCGCAAACGCCATATGGGATTTGATATACAAAAACCCGAACAAATGGTATTACAGCACGACAACTCCCCAAATGAAGTACGCACGCTCAAAGATTGTTCTTGCAAGCAGAATAAGTCAGGTTGGAGCAGGTCTTAATTTGAGCTGGGGTGACCAGGGAAGCGACGGAGGAAGTGTTGAAATTAATTCTTCGCTTGAGGTTCAGGACAGATATAGTATGGGCACGTCGCCAAAATGGAGCAATGCCGTAAAGCCAATGCTTGACAAGGAAAAGCCGGACAGAAAGTGGTTCTTGAACTTTCTTTCAACAACGGGAGCGGGTACAAGCGGTGTTGTTGCGTGCTCAAATAATATGAACGACGCATTTTATCTGTATGAAGCGAAAAACAACAAATGCTATGGCATAGTTATTTTTGACTATGTCGCCGAGGGCTTGGCTAAAAAGGTTTATCAGTGTAACGACCTTGCTTCAAAAACGCAGGCGAGCGAGTCGGCGGGAACATATTATTATCGACTGAATTTGCATAATTCGGCTATGGTAAAATCGTTCAGCGGCGTTTCGCTGAGGCTATATTACAAAACTAACAGAGGCTCCGGCACGGAAAAATCCGTATTGCTTTTCCAAAGTGATAGCGGTGCAACAAACGGATTGCAGTATATGTGCTATCTCGGAAATTGGGATTTTTCGGGCGTAATAGACGGCTTCCCGACAAGGCTTGTATTTTCCTACGCCTACCCGTCGGGTAATCGGCTTGCGATAAAATACGAGCTTTATGTTTCAGCGAATACTAATAAAAACGAGGTTAATCTGTTCACTCAAAATTTTGACAAAAGCACAAACACGGATTCAACGGATATTTACTACGTTCCCGACAGTAAAATTCCTAAGCCTACATATGTTCATTTCGATAATCCCGACAATGAAAATATGACTATTCCAAAGCAGGGCGAGGCGGATGTAACAAAGAGCTTTACGGCTTATGCGTGCGACCAATACGGCACGGTGTGGGACAGAAATATTACTTCATATACGCTCAGCTCAAGCTACAAGGGTATATCAATTTCGGGAAACACCCTGAGCATAAATTATCTTGCCGGTGACAACAAGCCGACTTATGTTGATACGCTTGTGCTTTATGTCAAGGCGAATTACAGCGGCTACGGTGTTACGATTGATTCGGGCAACGAAAAGGTGATTATGATAACCGTGCCGAAGATTGAGTATCAGTTTATTAACGACGACGGCACCGTGCTCGAAACAAACTACGCTTACGCAGGCAGTATGCCGGCATACAGTCAGGGCTTCCCCGAAAAAGCACCCGACGAGAATGCACATTACTTGTTCAACAATTGGTCTAACGCAACGGGGCTTTCCCTTGCAAACAACAAGTACTATGCTCAGTATTCATCATATCCACACACATTTTATGACAAGGTGGTTGAAGCGGGTCCCAATCAAAAAGGTTGCACAATGCACTATTGCAACTGCGGTTATTATGAGGAATGGGACGCAACAGGCTACGCTTCGGATATGAGCACGCTTACTGCGGCGCTGAATTATACCGACAAATATAATTCAAAGGATTTCTCCCCTGAAAGCTATGCGGCGCTTATGAGCATTTGCGAAAGATTTGCCGAGACTCAACAGGGCGAGCTTTCCCAAAATGAAATTGATGCGGCAGTAACCGAAATTCTTACAGCTATGAACAGTCTTGCAGGTTATCTCGGATTTTCGGTTGAAGCCGAAAACGGTACTGTCAACGTTTCGTACAACGTCCAAAGCGACAAGGCGGGAAGCGTGCTTTACGGCACCGAGGTTACTCTCACCGCAACTGCCGATACGGGCTACAGGTTTGACGGTTGGTACGAAACAACTACGAAGAGAGTTTTTTCAAAGGATACGACATATACATTTACCGTTTCCTCAAATATTAATCTTCAGGCAAGATTTGTTGAAACGCAATCAGCAACGCTTACCTTCTATAATTCGAGCGGACAGGAATGCTTGAGAATAAACAAGCACCAGAGAGAATGGCTCGGTATGACCTCGCTTAATGTTGATATGCCCGAGGTTCCGTACAGACTCGGCTATACAAACGGCAGATGGGATATTGACAAAAATACAACGCTTATGAATCTGTCGTTCGGTATGGACGTTGACGTATATCCGATTTATGACAAGACGGATTACGAACAACCCACCGTACCCGAGCCGGACGGAAGCACTCCAAAGGCAAATCTGTATTACCGCTATGACGGTGAAAACAAAAAAGGCTCGTTTACCATGGCTCTCGGTCTGCCGTCGGGTTGTGACGTAAAGGATATAGGAATTGCCTTTATGTTCGGAAAGCCGAGTATGTTTAATCCGAGTGATTATAATTTGGTTTTGAGCAACAAGACTGTTGAATCGAGATTTGACGCAGCGAGCAACGACGGAATTTATACGGTTAACATAAATGAATTTACGTCTAAGCATAGCTGTGCGGCAAGAGGATATGTTACTTATGCCGACGCCGACGGAATTTTGCACACCGTTTATTCAAACCAAATTAATGTAGTCGATACACAAATTGTATAATATAATAGTATAAAATAAAGAAAGCTCCTTTATGTCAAACGGCAGTAAGGAGCTTATATTTTTATGTTTATATGATTATCCGAGAGTAACATCTAAAAACAACATTAGGCTGAATCCGAGCATAAAGAATATTGTTGCGGCGTTTGAATGATTGCCCTGTGACATTTCGGGAATCAGCTCCTCAACTACAACATAAATCATTGCGCCTGCGGCGAAGCTGAGAAGATACGGAAGTATCGGAATAACAAGGCTCGAAAGCAGAATTGTAATAAGTCCTGCAATCGGCTCGACTATTCCCGAGCCTAAGCCGTAAAGCAATGCCTTACCTTTTGATACGCCGTTTGAACGAAGAGGTAAAGAAATGATAGCACCCTCGGGAAAGTTTTGAATGGCAATACCGATTGCGAGAGTTAATGCGGCGGCTTGCGAAATATTTGCGCTTTGCGACAGCCAGCCTGCACAGATTACGCCGACAGCCATACCCTCAGGTATGTTGTGCAAAACTACGGCAAGCACCATCATAGTTGTTTTTTGGAGGCTTGATTTCGGACCTTCACTCGTGTTGTTCAGGTGCATATGCGGTGTTATCGTGTCGAGCAAAAGCAAGAATAACATACCTAAGCAAAAGCCGACGACTGCCGGAACAGCGGCGAGGCTTCCCATATGCTCCGACTGTTCTATCGCCGGAATAATCAAGCTCCATATTGCAGCGGCAACCATAACGCCCGATGCAAAGCCTGTCAGTATTTTTTGTATTCTGTCACTCATCCGATTTTTCATAAAAAGAACACAGGCGGAGCCGAGCGAGGTTCCTAAAAATGGGATTAAAAGTATTTTTGCAATTAATGAATAAGACATTTTTTCACCTAATTTCTGTATGTCGTTATGTATTTTTTTAATGATTATACTAATTATCTCATTTTTCGACGCAATAATCAATACCCTATTATCGTCAAATTGCACAAAAATGACGGAAAAATTTGACAAATCACAAAAAATCTGTTATAACATAGAATGGTTACAAAATGGTAACAAGAATTACAAACTCGTAACGAAATGAGGTTTTATTATTCGACTTACAAAAATCAGGCTTGTATCCGTTGTTATGGCGGTACTTTTTGCGCTTGGCTCAAGCCTAACCGTTTATGCCGATGACGCTCGTTTGATTAAATCGGCGGACGCTTCGCTTAAGACGACACTTGAGAACTCGGTGCTTCATTCAATGCCTAATGAACAGTCCGACGAATTTGAAATATCGGTCAGCAATATCGGAGCAAGAAGCGCCTTGATTAGCTGGAGCGATAACGCTCTCGGTACATCTTACAGCGTAATCCGATATAACGAGGAGGCTCTCAGGCAGGAGAGATACGCCGTAACAAATGATACATTTATTGAGATGACTAATCTCACACCTAACACGCAGTATAAGTTTATTATTGCGACTGCACCCTCAAACAGATATTTGGGAGCAATCGGCTTTACAACAGGGGAGCTTGTTGCAGGCGTTGAAATCGTTGATGTGGCTGCGGATTATGTTAAATTTGAATTGAGCGACATAGAAAACGGTGCGAGCGTTGAGCTTTATAAAGGCGACAACGAGGACGACCTGAAGCGTATTGCAACCGTTACCGACAGCGAATACATCGACCGTGACGTTGACGAGGGCAGGGCGTATTTCTACAAGTCCATTGTAAAAACCGCATCGGGCGTTGTCGTTGAAAACGAAGTACAGAGTGTTACAACTCCGATAAAAATGGGACTTCCGTCAGTTTCGGGAAGCACAAAAACCTACGCTCATTATACGGCGGTAACCGCTAGGTCCACCGCACAGTACAAACTTCTTAATTCGAGCGAATGTTATACCGATGAGGAAACGGGCATAAGAATGGTTGACGATTGCTACTGCGTTGCGCTCGGCTCGTATTACGGCTCAAAAATCGGCACGAAATACAGGATTGAGCTTTCAACAGGAAAGAGCTTCAAGGTTATTCTTTGCGACCAAAAATCAAACCGCCATACAGACGCGAATAATCAATACGCCGTAAGAAATAAGGATGTTATTGAATTTTATGTTCAAAAGAATAAAATTCCGAAGTCCGTCAGAGGTAATTACGGCAATTTGAGTCAGTTTGAGGGCGATATTGTTTCGATAGAAAAATATATATAAATGAAACTAATTACATGATTCTAAGGAATTTTATT
>CAMFQI010000106.1 GCA_945980015.1 uncultured Eubacterium sp.
ACACCTAAGCCTTCGTCGGCAGCGTCAGATGTGTATAAGAGACAGCATATGCGCAACAAGGTTGGGTGTATGGCGATAAATGTCATTAGCTAGTGGTATAAAAGTTCGCATCTGTATTGTGTTGGGGCGGTTAAGAATTGAGTGATGTTCATATGGCGAGCATAACACTCGGTCGAAGATTGAACATACCCAGTTATTGGATTCCGAAGCTCCCGATGTGAACACTATCTGTTCGGGCTGGGCGTTGATTGCGCTGGCTACTTGTTCCCTTGCCGTTTCAACAGCTTTGCGAGCTTCTTTGCCAATGGAATACAATGACGATGGATTACCAAAGTGTTTTGTTAGGTATGGCTTCATAGCTTTGAGTACCTCGGTATCTATTGGCGATGTTGCCGCTCGATCAAGATATATCATACATTTTTCTCCTTTTTCACAGTTTGCATATCAGTCGTATGTTTTAAGATAGGTTTAACCTTTATACCGCATCTCATTCTTTCCTTGGCTATGTCATAATACTCTTTGTTAATTTCAACCCCGATAAAGTTGCGTTTAAGATTTGCACAAGCAACGCCTGTCGTTCCGCTTCCCATAAAGCAATCAAGAACGACATCTCCTTCATTACTATGCTTCTTAACTAAATCTTCAATGAGCGACAATGGCTTTTGTGTCGGGTGCGCAGTCCTTTCTTTGCCGTGTAAGATTGGCAAGTAGTATGTATCACCTGTTTCGGGAACATAATAATTACCGTCATCGTATTCCGAATTGAAGGTTGGTTTGGATTTCTTTACAAACGTCACGAAGAACTCACGACTATTTGAAAGATAATTTGTCTTTGAGTTAATGGGCACAGGATTTGTCTTATTCCATATACCTAATCTGGCTTGCTTGAATTTAAGCTGTTCGGCACACTCCTTTAACTCTTGCATCTTCCAAAAGTCGTAGAACATAATAAGGGTGCCTGATGGTTTGAGAACTCTGTAAAACTCGGACAACAGAGTTTGTATGCAAATTTCATTCTTATCCCATTCGCCAAAGTCGATTTTGTGCTTTCCGTATTTGGCGATATAGTCTGCTTTGTCTGGAGAATTGTTGACGAAACCACTATCCTTGCTGATGATATATGGCGGGTCGGTCAGTATTAAATCAACACAATTGTCGGGGATACGTTTGATAAGTTCAAAACAATCTCCGTTGCTTAATGCAATGAAATTATAATTCTCTATGTTTATTCCTCCTTAAGGCTCTTGTCTGTTTTGGCAAGAGCCTATTTTTTACACGTGAATGTACGAATTATCGTTTCAGCCAAGAAGCATATTCCGAGAGAAGTTTCTCGTACAGAGCTACTTCGTTTACTTTGCGAATGTTTGCAAACTCTACGAAGCCTGTATTGTCAACAGGTCTACCGTCAAGTGTGTCAAGCTTACGGAGATACCGGAACTCTGCGCCGCCGATACCTATGAACATAATGAATTCGTTAGCGGTGGAATACTGGCGGACAACATCGTCTGTCATAGCAGGGTCGGAATTGTCACCATCGGTAATGAAGATGGTGAATGTAGGAATGTCCGTTGTATCGTGCCTGAGAATATCTCTGAGAACGGGTGCATAGTATGTACCTTGCATATTGGCACTATTAGGCTTTATAACATTCTTGACGTAATTGAGGTAATTACGCTCTGTGCAGCCTTTAACCTTTTTAAAACTATCGCTAAACAGATAGCAGTCAAGTTCGCCGTTATCGTCAAACTTTAGTGCAAGGGGTAATATCTTGGTGACGACTTCCTGCACTGTGCCGTCCATATACATATCTTGCATTGAGCCTGAGTAGTCAAGCACAAGGTTTACTCTGGATTTCAGGTTATCGAAAGAAACACCTGTGGATTTTTCAAGGTTGACTACGGTTTTGTTAAGGCTGATTTTATACTCCGTCAGCTTTGTGTCGGGGGTGTTATCGGACAGAAATCCGTTTGTACTCTGGGTATCTTCGCTCTTCTTAAAAAGGTTTGAGATAAAACTCATTGTCATTCCTCCATATATTTATATAGTTCTGTTGGACTGCTAGCCTTGTGCTTTGTTTTCACCGGCTTGCCGCCCGTGACCTCGTACAAGAAGTATGTGTCACGGAGCGGATTTACGGTGATGTAATGTGTGGGGCTGTTTGCGTTCTTAGCGGTATAGGTTAAGCATAAAGTTTCGCCTTTACCAAAAGATATTTTTGCCAATGCTTAATCCTCCTGTTCGTACAAAATAATCTTGTTCTCTGCAAGAGATTTCTTGACATCAATTACCCTTTGATTTGTGCTGCCAGCCCAAGGTAAGGATATATCTCTCAGGCTGTCAACATACGCACCGTCAACAACTACATCGCATAGCTTAACTATATCCAATGGCGATATGGTTTCAAGGTTTTGTTCTTTGCAGAATTTATCCAGCTCAAAGATGTGTTCCCAAGTGTATCCTGTGTAAAGCCAAATGCTTTTTGATGGATATACTTGGCGTACTCGATTGGTTATTCTGTAAACTTCGTCGGTGTTGCGAGGGTCAAGCGGATGCCCGCCGGATAAAGTAAATCCATTAATATAAGGCTTGCCGATTAACTCAAGTAATTCTTGCATTGTTGATTCGGTGAATAACTGCCCTGAATTAAAATCCCAAGTTTGAGGGTTGTGGCAGCGGTAACAGTGAATGTTACAGCCGCTCACCCACAGTACAACACGAATACCCAAACCGTTTGAAACAGAACATTTATCTATTGTTTCATAGTTCATTTATGCTTCACTCTCATTTCTACCTCTTGCTGTTTGCCAAGGTTAAATGCGGAAGTGTAATCCCCGGTTAAATAACCTGTCACTCTGCGCAGTCTGCTAATATTAGGACATTCACACATAGGACAATTGGTGTTTATCTCGTCAGTGTATCCGCAATTCTGACACATATCATTGGGGACATTAATTGCGAAATAAGGAATGTCTTTATCCATTGCGTAGTTAACAATTTCTTCAAGAGCTTCTATATTATGTTTTACAGTTCCTTCAA
The DNA here is from genome assembly GCA_945980015.1 of uncultured Eubacterium sp. GTDB lineage: Bacteria > Bacillota > Clostridia > Oscillospirales > Acutalibacteraceae > Eubacterium_R. The sequence continues at coordinate 3,037 of CAMFQI010000106.1, forward strand.
GCTCAACATAAGCTATGCAACCTGCACTTGAATACCCTGTGAGTTGAGATTCAATATCTATCTTCTCAAAAGGTGTCATTTTCTTCCACACGGGAACGTGCATTGAATTTGTAAAATAATCTTTATCGGATACATTAGGAATAATACCGTATTTCTGTTTAAACTTTTGCATTGCTGTGTAACATAGATTCTCGGCAGGAGTAAAGTAAACGCCAAAATTCAATTTGTATTCTTCCTTAAACTCGGCACAACGCTGTTTAAACAGCCCTTCTATTCTTTTAGCAAGTTCCATACCACGTTTTTCTGTATGGTCACAACCAACAAGAATGTGAAGCGTTTCTGCAAGTCCAAGCTGACCGACAGCAAGGGTACCATGCTTTAATGCACTACGAATGTCTTTACCATCATAGCCAGCTATAACATTGTTTTCATACATAAACTTGGCAGACTTTGGATTCTGAGAACAAATCCATTCAAATCTTTCAAGCAACATATCCTTGGCATCGTGAATTTTGTCATCAAGAAGCATCATAAATTCATTTACGATGTTTTCTTCGTTACAGCAATCACTACCTTGTAACTGTTTTTTTACTTCCATAGCAAGTGTAGGCATAATAATTGTTACAGGACAAATATTTCCTCTGCCGTCTTTAAGCTGACCGAAGCCATTGATGTCCCAACCGTTAGCAGTTCTACACAATAGGATTTCTCCTATTGGACTATATCTTCGTTTGTTATTCTGTTACCAAATAATAAACGCTCGGCACTTCCAAATAAGGAATTTCACCTTAAATGTACTCTACTCACTTCTTCACATAAGGATTTCTCTTATGCTATGTTTTCGATAGTCTCTTGACTTTCTTCAACGTATTCAAACAAGTAATTGTAATTATTGGTTTTCTTTTCACCTTTTAATATCATCGTTACCGTTTTTCTGTTTATATGCAAATCATTGCACATACTTCTAATAGATGGATATGTTTTTAAAAATCTTCCTTGCTTATCATAAACATGAATTCTGTGACACCTAGATTTATACTTATACAAGCTGTTGTCATACCCGTGCTGAGTATTCTCACTGTTTGTACACCATTCAAGATTGCTGACATTATTGTTTAATTTATTACCATCTTTATGATTGACTTGTGGTAGTTCATTTGGATTATCAATAAATGTCTTGGCAACCAATCTGTGAACACGAGTATAATGTCGCTTACCGTTTGTATCTCTTAAAATACATTGGTAATATCCCACCGTATCAACCCATTGACATATTTGCACATTTCCTCGTTTCGTGTCGTACACTATACCATTGGTGTCTATAATATATCTTTCAAACCCATCTATTTGTTTTGCAGCTATTATTTCGCCTATATATATTCACCTCTCAAAAGTGAATGCGTTGAAGTTTAGCACAGGATTGTCTTTCAATTTCCCTGTTAGCCAATTTATTAATCGCCATTTACTGCGACTACTTTGTCGTTAAATTGACACCTTGTATTTACAAGTTCACCGAGTTTTATATGAGCCATAGTGTAATTTTTAACCCATAGTGCTAAAATACGTTCTTGGATCGTTTATGTCATACCCAGCATTTCCACTCCAATCAACGTTTGCATAATTGGGGTAAAGCCTAAGAGCTGTTGACTTGAGTGCAAGTTTGTATAAGTCGTAATTAGGCTCTCCCTTTTTACGGTTAACACCTTTCATACACTGGAAGATACCGCAAGGAAAAATTGAAGTCTTATGAAGCCTTCCTATACCATTGATGGAAGTGTCCAAAACAGCTTTGGTAATTAATCTGCCCTCCGGAAGAGTACACGTACCATAATTAATTGATGTAAAAGGCAGTTGATTACCCGACCGGCTTTGAAGTGTATTGAGATTGTGGTACATACCTTCGACCGCCTGATATACTTCCTTAGTGGTCATATCCATAGCATAATCATAAACACTTCCTGCGACTTTATATGTTTCGTCCTCAATCGAAAGAGTTGAATCAAAATTCAAGTCGGTTGCAGATGTGTCTTGATTGATATATTTCAATCCATCTTTAAAATGTTTCCAAAAACTTTTTCTTACATAAGGAACCATTGTCCAGTCTAAATGTGTGGCTGAAACTCCACCGAACTGCTGCAAAGACTGTAACTGAAATATTACAGCTAAGAGTTGGAATGCAGTATTAACCGACTGTGCCGGTCTTACATCAGTTTGTCGTGTATTAAAACCTTTTGCAAGCAAATCATCAAATGGAATAGACATACAGTTATGA
>CAMFQI010000107.1 GCA_945980015.1 uncultured Eubacterium sp.
GGTTAAGACCAAAGAAGCATACATCAAGTCGCAGAAATCACAAAAGGCTGAAAATACCGCCGAAACAGTTAAAACAAAGCAGAACTATATCAACGCTCACAAAAATGCGGAGATTAAGCAAAAACCGAATGTTTCAACACCGAAAACAAGAGTGAATACCTCTGTTTCCTCTGCTCCCACTCCAAAAACCAAAGAGCAAGCCATAAAGGACGCACGGAAAAAATATGTTTCGGAAAAACTGAAAACAAAAGCTGAAGCTGAAAAAGCAGCACGCCAAAATCATACTTCGGATATACCGATACATAACGGGAATTTGCCGAAAACAAATGCGGAGCTTATCAAAAGTGATATGTCAGCACCAAATGTCAATTCCGAAAATATGCTTGATACTTCTTTACCCTCAAAATCTATGCCAAAAACAAAGGAAAGCTACATACGCTCACACGGCAAAGCTCCGTCCGACCTTATAAAAACACCGGACAGAGCAAAAGCAATGCCAAAGCAGAACGCTCACACCGTTACCCGCAATGTATCGACAGGTGCAAAAAAGGCGGTTAAAACAAAAGACAGTCTTTTGAAAGGCACAAACAAAGCCGTGAAAACGGGCAATTCCTATGTCGGCAAGTCTGCAAAGAAAAAAGCTGTTAAATCAGCAAAACGGGCGGCAAAGACGCAGAAGGAAATCACGAAAAAAGCGGCAAAGCAAGCTGCCAAGCAAGCGAAAGAGGTTGCTCAGAAATCTGCACAAGCCGCAAAGGCAACCGCAAAAGCGGCTGTTAAAATCACAGTTAAAGTCGCTCAAATGGTAGCGGCAGCAGCAAAAGCCATTGTTTCGGTGCTTGCCGCACTTGGTGGCTGGGCAGTGCTGTTGGTTGCTTTAATTGTTGTAATCGTGGTTGCGGCAATAGCCGCAAGTCCTTTCGGTATATTTATTTCAGATGAAGCAGCGGATAATGACAGTATTCCCATTTCAGCTATCGTTGCCGAGTGCAATATGGAGCTTTCAAACAAGCTCGATGATATAGAAAATGCCGCAGCCGCAGACCGCAGCGAAATTATCGGCGAACAGGCAAATTGGGACTTGGTACTCGCCGTATTTGCAACAAAGGTTGCGGGTGTGGAAGATGATACGGCCCTCGATGTTGTTGTCATAACAGAGGATAAAAAACAAAAGCTCAAAGATGTGTTTTGGGATATGCACGAGATAACCTCCCGAACGGAAACGGTTGCAAACGGTGATACCAATGAGAAAGTTGTATATATTACAATTACGGCGAAAACAAAAGAGGAAATGATAGAAAAATATCATTTCACACGCAAGCAGCAGGAAGCGCTCGATACGCTTTTGGAACAAGATGAAGTGCTGATTTCCGCAACGCAGTCACTTGCGGTATCAGACCGGGCCGCACAGGATATTTTGAAAAACTTACCCGACAGTTTATCAGCGGAGCGAAAGAAAGTTATAAAAGCCGCCTGCTCGCTTGTAGGCAAGGTGAATTACTTTTGGGGCGGTAAATCGTCTGCTATCGGCTGGGACTCAGAATGGGGCAAGCTGAAAACAGTATCGGCAGAAGGCAGTAAAACGACCGGGACGAAAAGACCTTTCGGACTTGACTGTTCGGGGTTTGTTACTTGGAGTTTTATCAATTCCGGGTTTAATGCGTCAAGCATAGGACACGGAACGAAAGGGCAAATCGCAAAGTGCAGCCGAATATCTTGGGAAAGCGTTCAAGCCGGGGATTTAGCTTTTTACGGTGATTTATCTCACGTCGGAATCGTTGCCGGAAAGGACGCTGCCGGAAATATTCTTGTTATCCATTGTTCAAGCGGTAATAATAATGTCGTTATCACAACAAACGGCGGTTTCGGCTTTGCGGCAAGACCGAGGTGCTATTAAAAAATATAAGACAGCGAGGAGCATTTTGATATGCCTTTCGCTGTCTGTATGAAAGAACCACACAACCGAGAATTATTCTCTGCTGTGTGGCTCTGTTATTGTTTTTCCCGTGCATACAGTGCCGCAAAATTAAGAAGCTGCTTTTTTGAGGAAACGCCAAGCTTGCTGTAAATATTGCCGTTATGGTATTTAAGCGTACTCTCTTTAACTTCTGCAATCTGTAAAATTTCAGGAACGGTTTTTCCCTCCAGATAGAGGTCAAATATTGTTCTCTCCTTGGGAGTAAGGCTGCGTAAACCCGAACAGAAATGATCATAATCATCCTGTATGATGATATTTTTATGCTCTTTCATCAGACGCTTGTTTTCGGTTCTGATGCGTTCAATCTCGCTTTGCAGACTCTCGTTTTTTTTGGAATGCTCATCGAAGATTTTTTGATATTCGTTGTCCTTTCCGGCAAGAAATGCAAAAAGGTCGTCAATTTCCATAATGCCGCTTTGACTTTCGTCGGAATATGTCTTTTCGGATTGCTTTATTTTGTCAAGCGATTTTTTTATCGGAAGGATAAATCGTTTTGAAAAATACAGGCTAAGGCTTAAAACAGCAAACCCCAAAATCAGAATTATGAGTATAAGCTGTACAGTGTTTTTCGTTTCCAGCCCGAAATAATCCGCATACGGCATCATAACCGTAACCGAATAAGGCGTGTTTTCGGAATAAAGAGTTGTGCTTCTCGTCATGCCGATATATGCGCCGTATTCATTTTTTAAAGCGACAAGACCCTTTTTCAGCGGCTTGATTTTGAGGGAATCCTTAGGTGCAAGAAAATATCCGTTTTTTGCTCCGCAGCTTAATCCCTCTTTGATATTGATTTCTTTATCGTCCGAGCGGGAGAATATGCAGGTTATGTGCGGAAGTGTGGACGGCTGTGCGTGTGCGGACTTAAAAATGCTTTCGTTTACTTCAAAGCCGCAGATGCCGTAAACACGGCCGCCGTCGCCTCTGATAGGAAGAGCAATAAGCATAACGCGCTCCGACGTTCCGGGAAGCGTTATAATATTACAGATATGAGCGGCTTTTTCAATCGGCTCGGAGGTATCCGAAAAAACTTCTTCAAAATTTGGAAATACCGCAGAGTCAAATTCCAAATGCCATTTGCGGTGAGGCATAATGCCTTTGTTTATTGCAGCCTTCACATTTCCCCTGTAAAGAAGCATTGTTTCCTTGTCCGTTGTTCCGAACAGATCCTGATTAAGATACACGCCTGCTTTTGAACCGCTTGCGCCGGTTTGAGATGCGTTAATCAGAATAAAAGCACCGGAACAGCTTGCCTTTAAAAGCTCGTTCTTCAATAAATCAATATAGCGTTCCTCAAGAGCGTTGATATGCAAAGAAGAATTTTGAACGCCGCCAAAATCTGTATTTTCCGCATTAAGATATTTCTCTGTAAGCTGTGCGGCTTTTTCGGAAAGCTGTGCGCCGCGCAAGGTAATATCATTGTAGTAAGACGTCATTTCACGGTCGAAAAACTCAATCTGAAGGCTTAATATATCCGATATTTTATCCTCGGTTGTCGAAAAACGTCCGAACAGGAAAAGAAAAGCCGCTAATATAAGCAATAAAACGATAGCCAGGATAAACATATATCCAAACAGCTTTTTTTGCATAGATTGTCTTTTGTTTCTTACCGATATTTGCATAACAATCCCCCGTCTATTTTTCGCAGAGCTTTTGCCAAAGTCCCTCGGCAAGTGCTTCGGGCGGTGTGTTGCTTAATATAAATTGTTTCTGTTCGTTTCTTAAATAATCGTAAAATGTGTAAACTCTGCTGTAATATGCGGGACTTTGCTGTTCTGACAAAACCTCCGAGCTTTCCTTAACTTTTTTTAGGGCTGCATAGAGTTTTTCGTAATCGGCGGTTTTAAAGCGGTAGTCGTCTATTTTGTCAAACGCACCGTTTGTAACCGGCATATAACCTGTTTGGCATACGAACTCAAGATTTCTCTCCGGCTCGGTGAGCCATTTGGCAAAAATCACTGCAGCTTCTGCTTTTTGACTTGATGTTTTATATGAGCAAAGACCGACTCCGGCTTGCGTGATATACGGCTTTTTTCCGTTTTCAGCGGGCAGAGGCAGTATCTCCAGATCCATCGGCTCACTCGTTCCGTCCTCATATGTCACGGTATCATTATAGTAAAGAATTGCGGCGGACGAGCTTATGCCGGCTACAACCTCGCCTGTCATCACCTGTGTGTTTGAATATAGATTTGAAAGCATAATATGCCCTTTTGCAAGCGAATCCGCAAATTTCATGAAGGTTTGCTTAAAAATCACGTTTGACGGGTCATAGAATCCGTTGTCGGCAAAAATATTTCCTGCGCCGCTTTCCGCAGCCGCAAGCTCAATGGCGCGCAGCGGATAATCAAGAGCGCAGAACGGTTTTCCGCCCGACCAGTCATAATATTTCGCGGCAGCAGCGAAAAACCCATCCCATGTGGACAGTGCTTCATATGTAACGCCCGTATCGGCTGAAAAGCGTTCAAACTGACCGCCGGCGATAAACAAAAGTTGGGTGGATTTGGACACCGGGAACACGGGCAGCTTTCCGTCTGCCGTGCCGTCCTCCAAAAACCCCGGAACGTATGCCGAAAGCTCTTTTTCGGAAAAATATTCGTTCCAGTCAAGTAAACAATCCACTCCAAGCTTCAGCGCATTGCTTTTGTGCGCAAAGAAAAGGTCAGGCATTTCGGCGGAGCCGGGCATTTTGTTATGTGCGTCAAGCAGTTTTTTACCTATTTTGGAGGCATTCGACATTGCCGTGACATTGATAATAATGCCTTTTTCCATGCCAACTGTCTCGTTAAATTCGTCAATAAGCCGATTCATCGGCGAATCCGCTTGTTCTCCGTAAACGTGCCACATTGTAAGCGTAACGGGTTTGTTTTTATCAAGTTCCGATTTTTTGCAGCCGGAAAGGCAGCATATTGATATGCTGAAAATGAGTAAAAGCAAAAATAATTTTCTTGCTGATTTCATACTTAGGTTCCTCCGTGATATGGTTTGATGATTTTTTCCGTTTCTCCTGTTTTATGCCGGTAAGTTGCCAACAGATGTAATCAATCCTATACTTTTTCCCCTACTTTTTCAAAAAAACTTAAATTTTTTTGAAATTCATCCTATACTTTTGGCAAAAAGTATGGGGACAAAAAGATATTTTTATGTATAATGTAAATATGTAAAAACAACAATTTGCAGTACCGGAAAGAATCGTCTGCAAAAAACAAAGATAAGGGGGTATCCTTTTACGTATGTGTTTCAACTTATTAAAAAGTAATAGTAGTTTCTCAAATAAAAAAACGCATTCTTTTTTAGCATACATAATCTATTTAAGTGTATCACAC
>CAMFQI010000108.1 GCA_945980015.1 uncultured Eubacterium sp.
TTGATTAGATATAAGAAATTCGGTAGCGATTTGCTAATGTTTGAACACATCAATGAAAATGTTGCAACAGCTATTCCTGACACCGATACTCAAACCACCAAGACAAAATCCACTGACAAAACATTTGACGAGCAATTAAAGACAGCCGATGAATCTGTAAAAACTTTATATCAAGATCTGACAAACTACATACTTAGCCTTGGCGATGATGTTTCTGAGACTCACTTGAAGCTTTATGCCGCTTTCAAGAAAATCCGCAACATTGTAACCGTAGTTGCACTAAAGAAAAAATTGATTTTGAATCTCCCTATTGATGTTACTTCAGTAACCTTTGAACCGGGATTTTCAAGAGATGTAACTAACATTGGCCATTGGGGTTGCGGTGCTGTGGAGTTGCACTTGCAAAACGCTGCAGACTTTGAAAAAGCTAAACCGCTGATTGACAGAGCATATAACGAGAATTAAAGTTTACAAGGAGCCAATTTATGAAATCAAAGTCGAACGAATTGCTAGATAAAAGCATCTCCGCAATGATTGCTGCAATCGAAGTATATAACAAACCTGATTTCTTGTACCGTGGTGAAACTTTTTCGATATTAGCAATTAATAGCTGGGAATTACTTCTTAAGGCTAAGCACCTTAAAGATAATCACAATAAAATGCGATCGCTTTATGTTATGGAGCCTGTAATAAATAAAGATGGTAGCAAGTCCAAGAAAAAGAAGGTCAAACTAACTAGAAGCGGTAACCCATTTACGCATTCAATCGATTTTATAGCTAAGAAACTTATTGAAAAAGGCGAAATGGATCAAATCGTTTTTAATAATATAATGGCACTAATTGAGCTTCGTGATTCTGCTATACACTTTTACAATTACTCGCTTAAATTCAATGTTCGAATTCAGGAAATAGGAACCGCATCTTTGAAAAATTATGTGTCTTTATACAAAAAATGGTTTAACAAAGATTTATCAGAATTTAATTTCTATTTAATGCCGTTATCCTTTGTACAAGCACGAAAAGAATCGGATGTTTTGCTCTTGAATGCAGAGGAAAAGAACTTTTTCAAGTATGTGGATGAACTTGAAGAAAGTTCTTCAGCGGATGGTGAATACAGCATAGCACTAAATATTGATGTTAAATTTTCGAAATCCACATCAAAGGATGCAATTAGAGTTGCCCTCTCCAAAGACACAGATGCTATAAAGGTTACATTAACAGAAGAACAGTTAAAAGCCAAGTATCCTATGGATTACGGTGAACTTACCGCCAAATGTAAAGAACGTTATAGTAATTTCATACTAAACGGTGATTATCATGCAAATAGACGTTTATATGAAAGTGATGATAAGTGTGCCTACATAAGATATCTTGATCCCGACAAAAAGAAAAGCGGTAAAAAAGTATTTTATAGTGAGGCTATGCTTTCAAAGTTAGATAATCACTATACACGAAAATAGTATAAGGTCTTAGTCTAATAATACAACCCCTTAACTTCCGATAATTTTTATTATCAGGAAGTTACAAACAACAAAGCGCTTATAGGAGGATAACACTATGTTACCTGAAGAAAAAGCAAGAGTTAAAATAGATAAACAACTAAATAATGCCGGATGGGATATTGTTGACAGACAGGATTATCTGCCAAACTATGCTATGGCGGTAAAGGAAGCATTAATGCAGGGCGGAAAAGAAAGCGATTACTTGCTTTTTGTTGATAATAAAGCCATTGCAGTTGTTGAGGCAAAGAAGGAATCGGATAGTCTCGGTCCGAAAGTTGCCTCACAGGCTGAACACTATGCAAAAACTCCGCAGAATTGGTATGGCCTTTGGTTTCAGGGACTAATACCGCTTGTATATCTTGCAAACGGCAATAAGATATATTTCAAAAATATGCTTACTGACTCTGACGGAGATTATGTTGAGCTTGGTGAAATGCATTCTCCAAAAAAGATGCTACAACTCATTGGTAAAAAATCAGAGTACGGTGCTTTGCCACGCATTGATAAAAAGGGACTGCGTGACTGCCAATATGATGCAGAAGTTAATTTAGAAAAATCTCTCAAGCAAGGCAAAAAGAAAGCCCTTGCAGTTCTCGCAACAGGCTCCGGTAAAACATATCTTGCTTGCCTTGCTTCATATCGTTTACTCAATTACACATCTACTAAAAGGGTCCTGTTCCTTGTTGACAGAAATAATCTCGCTCGTCAAACAGAAACAGAATTCAGCCTGTTTGACCGCACAGAAAATCAACAGCCTATGAGCTCTTTGTATCAAATCAACCGATTGAAAAACAAAGACGATATTGGCGGTGACATAGTAATTTCTACAATACAAAAACTGTTTGCTGTTTTGACCGGTCAAATAATTAATGATGATGACGAAGATAAGGAAGATGAAAAATTCTTTTCTTTCAAAGACACCGACAGTAATCAAACTGTTGTCTCTTTGGGCAATGATTTGAAATTGCCGCCTGATTATTTTCAGTTTATCATCATTGATGAGTGCCACCGCTCGATTTATGGCAAATGGCAATCTGTTTTGAACTATTTTAAGGGTGCAACAATTCTTGGTTTGACGGCAACACCTACACCGGAAGCTTATGCTTTTTTCAATGATAACATTATTGAAAAATATACTTATGACGATTCGGTTGTTGACGGCGTAAATGTTCCTGCTCGTGTTTATAGAATCAAAAGCAATATTACCGAACACGGCGGAACAATCAATACAGGTGACGAAGTAGTAGAAATTACCCGCAGCGGAAAAGAAATAGACTCTTATACAGCTACCGGAAGAATTGATTTTGCCCCGACTCAGTTAGACCGCTCGGTTATAGTTCCTGATCAAATGCGTAAAGTTTTAACTGCTTACAAAGATTCTATATACACGGATTTATTTCCGGATAGAGATGAAATATGGGAGTACATTCCTAAAACTTTGATTTTTGCCAAGGACGATAATCACGCAACAGAGATTGTGAATGTTGTAAAAGAAGTCTTTGCCGATAAATTCAAAAATGGTGTGGTTCCGGATAAATTTGTACAAAAGATTACATACTCAGCCGGAGATTCAAACGCTCTGATTCGTGATTTGCGCACGGATAAAGAGTTTAGAATTGCGGTCACGGTAACGCTTGTTGCTACCGGAACAGATGTAAAACCGCTTGAAGTTGTACTGTTTATGAACGATGTAAAATCTGATGTTCTCTATACTCAGATGAAAGGCAGAGGCTGCCGTGTCATCAATGAAGATAAACTGCGAGAAGTTACACCGAATGCGAACACAAAAGAATGCTTCTACATTGTGGACGCTGTTGGTGTTACAGAACACGATAAAACTATTCCCAAACCAAAGGGACCGGGCGGAGAACAAAAACCTAAAGTGCCAACGCTTGAGCAGTTATTAGAATACTTGTCACACGGCGAAGTGTCTGATGATAATCTTGCTTTATTGCGTGATTACTGCGCAAGCATAAATATGCGTTATGAAAATAATGTTTTGTTCGGCAGGCATCTGAATATTTTCATTTCCGATTACGGTTTTGCGCCAAAGACCCTTGCGTATCAAATCAACACAGCTTTGTCACAGGGAACCTTACCACCTTTTACAAGTGCATCTAATGATAACTCTGCAAGAAACAGTCTGATTTCTTGCTTGATGTTAAATCTTGATGCAAGAAAGAAACTGTTGGAGCTTCACAGGGGTTATTATGCAATCGCACCGGGCGAAGATGAAATTATTGACAAAGGCTTTACAAAAGAGGCCGCAAAAAGCTTTATTGATTCCTTTGAAAAATATCTGAATGATAATGCCGATAAAATTGAAGCGTTGCGTATCATTTATAATTCCGAAGACACGGTTATTACATACTCTATGTTGTCGGATTTGCGGGACAAACTGCTTTCAGAAAACCGATTATTTACACCATATAATATTTGGAGCAATTATAAAATGCTTGATACAAACGGTGATGTTGAGGATTTGGATGTAAAGCAGAACATAAAAGCCTTAACGCACTTAATCCAGCTTGTCAGATATGCGTATAAGAAAACGGATAAGTTGAAGAGTTTACTGAAAGGTTATTCACAAAGATTTACACTCTATTGCGGTCAGGCACAGCGTCCTCTTTCTCCCGACCAACAAGAAATTATGAAAGCAATAGCTGATTACATAATCAATGAAGGCTCGATTAGTGTTACAGAACTTAACAGCATAGATACAGACCTTTGGAGAAAGGCTGTAAAAAGTTTCGGTATTCCGGCATTAACTGCCGAAATGATCGACTTATCAAAATTTATATTAAAGGCGGCTTAAATTATGGCAGGAAATCAAACAAAAAGCGAATCCACGCTTATTAAAAAGGTTGGCGACATTGCAAACGTAATGGCGGCAGCAGGTGTCGGATTCACAGACTATATTACACAGTTAACCTATATTCTTTTCTTGAAAATGGACGAAGAAAAAGAAGAAATGGGCTTATCGAGTTCAATTCCGGACGGATATAAATGGAAAGACCTTGTTGATTTAAACGGTACCGATTTGATTGACAAGTATGAAGAAATCCTGAAGGAACTTGCAAAAGAAGATGGGTTGATAGGCACTATTTTTACCAAGGCTTCAAATAAAATTGACAGCCCGGTAAAACTCGAAAAAATCATTGATATGGTTAAAGGCGAAAACTGGTATATGATGGAGGGTGACTTAAAAGGCGCCATCTATGAATCAATACTTGAAAAGAACGGACAGGACAAAAAGAGCGGTGCCGGACAATATTTCACCCCTCGTTCACTCATTAAAGCAATGGTTGATGTAACTGACCCTAAAATTACTGAAACGGTTGCAGATCCGGCTTGCGGCACCGGCGGTTTTCTGCTTGCAGCCTATGACCATATGAAAGGTCAAAGTAAGGAAATTTCAAAGCAGAATTTCTTAAAGAATAATGCTTTCTTTGGTGCAGATAATACTCCGTTGGTTGTTACACTTGCATCTATGAACCTCTATTTGCACGATATAGGAACAAACAAAAGCCCTATAGTATGTCAGGACTCATTGCTTGACACCTCAGACAGAATGTTTGATGTTATATTGGCAAATCCGCCCTTTGGAACAAGACCACAGGGCAGTGTTGAAGTGTATGCGAACAGACCTGAATTTGTAAAGACATCCGATAATCAGGTGAATTTCTTACAGCATATTATGTCCATTGTTAAAACCGGAGGCAGAGTAGCAGTTGTTTTGCCGGATAATGTCTTGACCGATGGAAACGCAACGGCAAAAGTAA
>CAMFQI010000109.1 GCA_945980015.1 uncultured Eubacterium sp.
ATTCTGACAGTTATTGTATCGTCCTTGCTTTTGAGCATATCGCCCATCATTGAGGCACCTGTAATCAGTCTTCCGAGTGCGGCGGTAACGGTTGCAGATGTTTTATGAATCTGCTCCATTTCATAAACCATATCGGTCGAATCTGTTGCAATAATAAAAGCCGAGCCGTCCGTTGTTATATATCTTACGATTTTTCCCATAATATTATGCCTTCTTACATACAAAAAATAATCTTTCACTATTTTCATCGGGATTGTTATATGTTAATTCGTCATACACTTTTATATCCACAAATCCCGCATTTTTAAGTGCATCTTTTAATTCATCAACACTGTAAGCCGTTTCGCAAAATTCTTCGCTTAATCTATCATACGACTGACCGTTGAATCTAAACAAATCAATCAATATTCTAACAGTTTTTTCGTCAACCTGTTCGTTATCCCAAACAAGAAAATAATTCTCTTCATCAAAAACAAAGGTGTTTCCCGATAATATACATTGATGCTTATAAACAGTATTAACATCAAATACAAATAAACCGTCTTGCTTAAGACTCTTATATACGCAGTTAAATGAACTTTCGACTGCCTCTAGGGTATTTAGGTGATTAATACTGTCAAGACAGCAAATACAGGCGTCAACCTTTGTTTCAAGCTCAAAATCCTGCATATTAGCTTTGAGTAAGGTAAAGTTATCCCCTATTTGAGAAAGCCTTTGTGAAGCAATTTCTAGCATTTGTTCAGATAAATCTATTCCGATAATGTTATACCCTTTTTTCATAAGCCGTGCGCTCATTGAAGCAGTTCCGCAGGCAAGGTCCAAAACAGTACCCGAACAAATTGAATTATCACAGAAAATGTCAGAAATGTAATCACTTCTGACATCATAATCTACATTTTCACTTAAATCATCATAAACGGATGAAAGATATTCGTAGCTACTCATTAAAATTATTCTCGTTTATTCTTTCAAATATTTTATCATATCCGTCACAGCCGTATTGCAAAGAACGGTTAACCCTGCTTATAGTTGCAGTTGATGCTCCTGTCTGTTCAACGATATCGGTATAAACAGATTTTTCGGACAGCATTTTTGCTACTACAATTCTTTGGCTCAAGGTTTTCAGCTCTTGAACCGTACATAAATCCTCAAAAAAGTCATAGCACTCTTCGAGCGTTTCAAGAGAAAGAATTGCATTAAAAAGGAAATCCATATTTTCATTTTGCAGCTTATTATTCATATCAATCACCGTTTGTTAAAATTATTTACTTTCATATTTTAACACATTAAATCGTGATAGTAAAGACCTAAATTAAAAAAACAGCGATAAGTTTCCAAATCGCTGTTTAGTATAATCATTCAGTAATTAAATCGTTATAAAAATCAAAGCAGTCAAAGGTTGCAAAATAATCCTTAGGAGTTTCCGCTCTTCTTATAAGTTGGTAGGTTCCGTCCTCTTTGAGCAAAATTTCTGCAGACTTAAGCTTACCGTTGTAATTATAACCCATAGAAAAACCGTGAGCACCTGTGTCGTGAATAAAGAGAATATCACCCATCTCAATTTCAGGTAACATTCTGTCAATAGCAAACTTGTCACAGTTTTCGCAAAGCGAGCCTGTTACATCATATTTATTAGTACATTCTTCATTTTCCTTACCAAGTACGGTTATATGATGATAAGCACCGTAAATAGCGGGACGCATAAGATTAACTGCGCAAGCGTCAACACCGATATATTCTTTATGAGTATGCTTTTCGTTTATTGCAGTTGTAACAAGACCGCCGAATGGTCCCATCATATATCTGCCAAGCTCTGTGCAAAGCTTTACATCGCCCATTCCTGCAGGAACAAGAACCTCGTCAAATACCTTGTGAACGCCCTCGCCGATAACGGCAATATCATTTGCCTTCTGCTCAGGTCTGTAAGGAATTCCTACACCACCCGAAAGATTAATAAAGGAAATATGAACGCCAACCTTTTCCTTTAATTCAACGGCAAGCTCAAACAATACCTTTGCGAGCATTGGGTAATAGTCGTTTGTAACCGTGTTAGAAGCAAGAAAAGCATGAATACCGAATTCTTCAACGCCCTTTTCTTTCATTATTTTGAACGCTTCAAAAATTTGAGGAGTGGTCATTCCGTATTTTGCATCACCCGGATTATCCATAATATCATTACTGATTTTGAACATTCCGCCGGGATTATAACGACAACTCATTTTCTTCGGCAATTCTCCGCAAGCCTTTTCAACCGCTTCAATATGAGTTATGTCATCAAGATTTATAATACCTCCCAAATCATTGCAATACTTGAATTCTTCAATAGGAGTATCGTTTGATGAAAACATTATGTCGTCTCCGGTTGCACCTATTGTTTTTGCTATCATTAGTTCTGTTTTTGACGAACAATCACAGCCGCATCCGTATTCCTGCAAAATTTTAATTAATAACGGATTAGGTGTTGCTTTTACGGCGAAGTACTCCTTGAATCCCTCGTTCCACGAAAAAGCATCTTTTAATGCTTTAACATTTTCTCTTATTCCCTTTTCGTCATAAATATGAAAAGGAGTAGGATAATCGTTAATTATTTCCTTTGCCTTTTCCAATGTAATAAATGGTGTTTTGCTCATTTTTATCCTCCGCATCATCATAGTTTGTTTATAGTGAATTTTCTATTAATTGCTTAATTTTGTCGACACCTAAGCCGTTTTGAGACGAAAACGGAATAATCACGCTTTCGTCAACTGTTTCAAGCTCTTTCAGTAGCTCTGAGCTTCTCTTTTGAAACTCCTTGACCTTGAGCTTGTCCGCTTTTGTGCAGGCAACAATAAACGGAATCTTCATTTCCTGTAGGAATGAAATCATTGCATAATCATCGGCAGACGGTTTGTGACGCATATCAACAAGCTGAACAACAAGCTTTATGTTTCTGTCGGAATTAAAATAGCCCTCCATAAGACCCGCAAATCTTTCCTTTTCGCTATTGCTAAGCTTAGCATAGCCATAGCCGGGCAAATCAACAAATTTTACTCCGTCAACATCATAGAAATTTATTGTTATTGTTTTTCCCGGTACAGAGCTTACTCTTGCAAGAGATTTTCTGTTAAACAGTTTATTGAGAAGTGAGCTTTTTCCTACATTGGATCTGCCTGAAAAAACTATTTCACTATCTTCGCTTTCGGGCAGCTGCTCAAATATACCGTATGCCCTTTCAAATTTTGCTAAATTATAATTCATATTACTGCGTAACCACCGAGGCTGAATCTGCTTCGGATTTTATTATCATTTCACTTTTTCTTTTCTTCGGCATATATTCCAAGGCTTGTTCAATAACCTCGTCAAATTTTCCGACACTGATAAATTTTACTGCTGATTTGACCTCGTCGCATATTTCGGTTAAATCCTTTTCGTTATCCCTCGGAATAATTACGGTATCACAGCCTGCCTTATAAGCCGCCATTGATTTTTCTTTAAGACCGCCTATTGCAAGTGCCTTGCCCTTTAAGGATATTTCACCGGTCATAGCGACATTTCTTTTTATGGGGATATCGGTAAGCTCACTTAAAAGCGCAGTTGTTATTGCAAGACCTGCCGAAGGTCCATCTTTAGGAATTGCTGCTTCGGGAGCGTGAATATGAATATCCTTTGTTTTGTAGAAATCTGCATCAACACCGTATTCATAAGCCTTACTTCTTATGTAGCTTACGGCGGTTTTTGCACTTTCCTTCATAATGTCTCCGAGATTTCCGGTAAGCTCAATTTTTCCGCTTCCGTCAAGAGCGGAAACCTCAATAGGAAGAAGCGTGCCTCCAACCTGCGTCCAAGCAAGACCGTTAACTGTTCCTATAGAATTTTCAGCAGGTATTTCGTCCTTGGAATATTTTTCACTACCAAGAAAATCCGAAATATTATTTTCGTCAACCTTTAGGCTTTTTGCCCCGTTTTCGATTTCTACGCTTGCTTTACGGCAAAGTGTTGCAATTTGTTTTTCAAGACCTCTGACTCCGGCTTCTCTTGTGTAGCTTTCAATAATTTTGTACAATGCCTTGTCGCTGATTTTTAGCTCTCTTAAGGACAAAGAGTGCTTTTGAGCTTGTTTTTTAACTAGATGGCGCTTTGCAATGTTGAACTTTTCTTCAACAGTATAAGAATTAAGTTCAATCACCTCCATTCTGTCATAAAGAGGTGCAGATATTGTTGAGGTATCATTTGCCGTTGTGATAAACAAAACCTTGCTCAAATCAACGGGAAAATCGATATAGTGGTCACTGAACGAATTGTTTTGTTCAGGGTCGAGTGCTTCCAACAATGCTGACGACGGATCACCCTTGTAATCACTTCCCACCTTATCAATCTCGTCAAGAAGAATAACGGGATTCATTGTTCCCGCCGTTATAAGAGCCTCAATAATCCTGCCTGCCATTGCACCGATATAGGTCTTTCTGTGACCTCTGATTTCTGCTTCGTCGTGTACTCCGCCAAGAGCAATGCGAACATATTTTCTGTTCATTGATTTTGCAAGCGATTTAACAATACTTGTTTTACCGACTCCGGGAGGACCTGCAAGACAGATTATCTGTCCGTTATATTCCTCGGTTCTTTTCATCACTGCAAGAGATTCAATGATTCTTGTTTTAACCTTATCAAGTCCGAAATGGTCGTTGTCAAGAATTTTTCTTGATTTTTCAAGATTAATGCTTTGCTTAGAATATACACCGAAAGGAATTTCAAGGCATTTGTCGAGATATGTACGAATTACTGTTGCCTCATGTGAACCGCTCGGCATTTTCATTAGCTTGTCACATTCCTTGAAAAGCTTTACTTTAATATCTTCATTACAAGCAAGGGCATTTATTTTATTTCTGTATTCATCCGCTTCTTCAATGGGGTTTTCCCCGTCTCCGAGCTCGTCTGCAATTACCTTCATTTCTTCACGAAGATAATACTCTCTTTGACTCTTGTCAATTTCTTTTTGAAGCTTTTCCTGAATATCTGCCTCAAGCTCTAATGTGAGTGTTTCCTTTCTCAAAAGTGCTATGAGCTTTCTTATACGTTTTTCCGGATATACCTCTTCGAGCATATCCTGTTTATCGACAAACGAGAAAAAGCTGTTTTCACATACAAAATCACAAAGGTCACTTATATCGCCAGTAGCAATAATTTTTGCCACTACCTCATTTGATATTTTTTTGAACATTGAGGCGTATTTTTCATATTCGCTTTTAAGAAGTCTTGAATCTGTCTCTTATACACATCTCCGAGCCCACGAGACGTAGAGGAATC
>CAMFQI010000110.1 GCA_945980015.1 uncultured Eubacterium sp.
GGCAGGGTGAAATCCTGCTTTGCGGCAAAGGTATTTTGAGAATACCAAACGTTTTGCCATTTTGATTCAATCTTCTTAAAATTGTATTCCATTATTTTGTCCTCCAAGAAAAATAATTTAGTCCTTAATAATTAAATCGTCTATATTCAGCTTTTCGCCGTCCTCCCACAAACGCTCGATTTGGTAAAAGCCTCTCTGCTGCTTTAGGAGAATATGAACAACGCAGCCGACATAATCAAGACAGTACCATTCACTCTTTTCGCCCTCAATGTGATGAGGCTCAAAACCAGCCTCGCTGAGCTTATACTCAACCTCGTCGGCAATGGCACGAAGCTGTGTATTTGAGCTTGCGCTTGCAATAACAAAGTAGTCGGTCAAAACTGTAATGTCCGACACCTTAATAAGCTCGATATCCTCGCCGCGCTTACTGTCGATAGCCTTAACTGCGATTTGTGCAATTTCAAGATAATTTTCTTTACTCATAAACTTTCACTTTCTTTTTTTATTTGTTCTACCACCCAATTATAGCAATACAAGGTATCGGGATAAATCGGGCGGTATTTTTTTGCTAAATCGGAAATAACAAAGCTGAGTGAATACTGCATTGCGTCGAGCAGAGATTTCTCGCTCAAGCGCCTCACGGTATCAACATCGTTATAGCTTCTTTCCTCCGATGTTAAATCTGCAAGAAAAACAATCATTTCAAGCGTTGTCATATCGCTGTGACCGGTTGTGTGATATCTTACGGCGCTTAACACCTGCTCGTCGTCAATACCGAGCACACCTTTAATATACCCTGCTCCGGAAATTTGATGATACACCGATTTGCTTGTTTTTTCAAGAGACGTAAGCGTCATACCGTAAAGAGCGATATATTTTTCCTGCGTTTCGTAATCGTCTTCTTTCGTTATATCGTGGAGCAGACCTGCAAGATACGCTTTTTCGCAATTTTCATCATAAATTTTTGCAAGCTCAAACGCCCGCTTTGCAACATTCACGCTGTGAATATATCTGTATTCCGACAAACGCTCCTTTAATAGTTCATTATATTTTGAATACTTCTTTTCGTAATCACTCATAGAGCTTATGCTCCTTTATATATTCGTAAACACCGCTTGGCACGAGATTTGAAACATCCTTTGAGCTTTTTATCATATTCCTGATTTGCGTTGACGAAGCCTCAAAAACATCAAGATTTGATATGACGGTGTTTTGCATACACGGTGTTTTACCCCTAAACTCAAGCAAGGCGTTGTATTCATTTTCTTCCCTTGCCGATGTTACAACGGTGACATCGCTCAAAATATCCTGCGCTCTGTACCAATTCGGGAAATAAAAATACTGGTCTGAGCCGACAATCAAAAACAGCTCGTCGTTTTTATATGTTTTTTTAAGCTCCTGCAAGGTATCATAGGTATAGCTTTTGCCCTGTCGGTGAAATTCCAAATCGGAAACGACAAATTCTTCACCGTCAAGCGCACACCGAAGCATATTAATTCTGTCCTCGCCGGGCGCCAAATCATCACCTGATTTATGAGGCGGCACGCAGGTGGGAATAAATATTATTTTGTCAAGCTCAAGGCATTTCATATACTGCCTTGCAAGTGAAATATGACCGTTATGAACAGGGTTGAACGCCCCGCCGAAAATTCCGATTTTCATAATGCTTTACTTTGTCCTGCTCGGCTTTTTGTTTTTATCTTTATTCATACGGTCGTAAACAGCATAAGGATTTTTTGCTTCCTTTTCACGCTGTCTTTGGCGAAGACCCTTGATTTTCACCTTTTTCTTCGCCTTTGCTTTAGCGTTGCCGCTTCCTCTTTTTTTCTTTTTTTCCTCTATTCTCTGCTCGTCAGCCTCACGGTAAAGAACAATTATACCGCCTATAACCTGAATAACCTCGGCGTCCAGCCTCTCGGCAAGCTGAGGTGCAAGCTCCTTTGGAGTCTGCGGTGCGGTTTCAAGATGTACTCTGATTTTTATAAGCTCACGAGCGTCGAGAGTATCGTCAATTTGAGTAATAAGATTGTCGGTTATTCCCTCTTTGCCGATTTGAATAATCGGCTCAAGCGAATTAGCCTTTGCACGCCAAGCGGCTCTTTCCTTTGATGTCATAATACTATCCTCTCAAATAATCTTTTTAAGCTCCTCGGCAAGAGAGCGAAGCGCTTTTCCTCGGTGAGAAATCTTGTCCTTTTCCTCACCCTCGTACTTACCGAATGATTTTCCGTTTATGATGAAAAGCGGGTCATAGCCGAAGCCTGCATTTCCGTCACGCTCAAAGCCGATAATTCCGTGGCACTCGCCCCTTACGGAAATTTCCTTACCATCGGGGAATATGCAGGATATTGCGCAAACATAATATGCCGTTCTGTCATTTTCTGCAACGCCCTGCAATTTTTCAAGCAGAAGATTGTTGTTGTCCTCATCGTCGGCGTTCTTTTCGTTGTCGACACATTCATCACCGTGAATTTCTATATTTGCAAATCTTGCCGAATAAATACCCGGATAACCACCGAGGTAATCAACACAAAGTCCGCTGTCGTCTGCAATGGCAGGAAGTCCCGTAATCTTGCAGGCGCTTTCGGCTTTGATTTTTGCATTAGCCTCAAAGGTATCGCCGTCCTCAACAACCTCCGGCAAAGTAATACCGAGCATTTTTGCAGTAACAACATTTATGCCCAGAGGTGAGAGTATTCTCTGCATTTCCGCAAGCTTTTTCATATTATTGGTTGCTAAAATAAAATCCATTATTCCTTTTCCTCCGTTGCAGAGCCGATAAAATCAACAATAGTATCGTCCTCCTCGTGAGTCGGCTTTAAGTCGAACATTGCCGAGGCAAACGCCTCTGCGTCAAACGGCTGTAAATCGTCTATCTGCTCGCCGACGCCGACAAATTTTACGGGAACGTCAAGCTCATTATTTATTGCAAGCACAACGCCGCCTCTTGCCGTACCGTCAAGTTTTGTAAGAATAATACCTGTAATTCCTGCGGCCTCCTTGAAATCCTTTGCCTGATTAACTGCGTTTTGTCCTGTAGTTGCATCAAGTACAAGAAGCGTTTCACGGCTTGCGTCGGGCAATTCACGGTCGATAACACGGCTGATTTTGTTAAGCTCATCCATAAGGTTTTTCTTGTTATGAAGTCTGCCCGCCGTATCAATAATAATTACATCGGCATTCTTTGCCTTGCCCGATTGAATAGTATCGTAAACGACTGCGGCAGGGTCTGCGCCCTCGCCGTGCTTAACTAGAGGCACACCTGCTCTGTCCGCCCAAACCTGAAGCTGCTCAATAGCGCCTGCACGGAAGGTATCTGCCGCACCGAGTACAACGCTTCTGCCCATAGACTTAAGTCTCATTGCAAGCTTTCCGATTGTGGTCGTCTTGCCCACTCCGTTTACGCCGATAATAAGAATAATCGAAGGCTTTGTACGAAGCGAAAGATAGCTACCGCCCCAAACAACGCCGGCAACAATATCCTTCATTGTTTCACGAACATCACTCACTCTTGTTATATTATCGTTTGCAATTTTTTCTTTGAGGTCGGAAATTACTCTTTCGGCGGTCGGAAATCCGACGTCGCCCATAATGAGAACTTCCTCAAGCTCGTCAAAAAGCTCGTCGGTAATCTTTTCGTGCGATTCGATTACCATATCCATTTGACGAGTCATACCCTCGTTTCTTGTTTTACGTAAGCCTTTTCTGAATTTATCAAATAATCCCATATTTAACCTCGAATACTGAATTTATGAGTCAAGCCCCATTTGTTGCGCAAGCTGTGCGCTGTTAAGCTCAAGGAGCTTTGATACGCCCTTTTCCTGCATTGTTACGCCGTAAAGCACATCCGCCTCCTCCATTGTTCCTCGTCTGTGAGTAATAGAGATGAACTGCGTTTTATCGGTCATAGAGCGCATATATTTTGCAAATCTTTCAACGTTTACGTCGTCAAGTGCCGCTTCAACCTCGTCATAAATGCAAAACGGCGACGGCTGAACCTTAAGCACGCTGAAAAGCAATGCCATTGCCGCAAGCGACTTTTCGCCGCCCGAGAACAGATTAATGTTCTGTACCGATTTTCCGGGAGGCTGAATTTTAATTTCAATAGCGGATTCAAGGCAGTTATCGGGCTCCTCCAAAATAAGCTCGCCCCTGCCTCCGCCGAAGAAATCGGCAAAGCTTCGCTTGAATTCCTCGTTGATTTTCTTGAACTGATTAAGGAATTTTTCACTCATTTCGGCAGTTAAATCGTCAATAATTTTCGTAAGCTCACGCCTTGAAGCGTTGATATCATCAATCTGCTCTTTGAGGAAATTATATCTTTCGGAAACCTCCTTGTATTCCTCGATTGCGCTGACATTTATTGAACCGAGCGAACGAATGGCAACCTTTATTTCGTGAAGCCGCTTTTTCGCCTGAGCCATATCCTCAATTACTATTCCGAGCGTCTCTGCCTCCGGCTTTGTCAGCTCATACTGTTCAAACAGCATATCGCCAAGCTCGTCGTATTCCTTTTTCATATTGCTTTTGCGTTCCTCAAGTCTGACGAGGTCGCTCGAAAGCTTTTCCTTGTCGCCCTGTCTTGATTTTTCTGCAAGGCGAAGCTCGGCGGTTTTCTTTTCAAGCTCGTTTCGTTTTTCTATTTCGACGCTTATACTGTCGCTGACGCTCTTTGCCTTTTGGCGTAGCTCATCTGCCTGAGCCTTAATGTCGGAAATCGAAAGAAGAAGATTGTCGTTTTTAGCCTTAATCTCGTTTATTTCGTCGTTAATGGTCTTAACTCTGTCGGATTGAGTTGCTCTGCGAAGCTCAAGCTCCTCAACGGCTATTTTTGCCGCTTCGGTATCCTTGTTCAGCGCAACGATTTCAAGATTAATTTTTTCTGCCTTTTGTCTTATATCCTCACGCCTTGAAGCAAGCTCGCTTGCATTTTCGCTGATTGAAGAAAGTGCCTGCTCAGTCTTTTCAATCTCCTGTTCAATGCTTTTGCTTTCCTGCTCGGCATTTTTCACTGCCTGTTCAAAAAGCATAATTCTGCCGTGAGAATTTTCCTGCTCGTGATTAAGCATTTCCTTTTGCTTATTAAAGGAATCAAGCTTGTCGCAAATAAGCTTTAGGTCGCCCTGTGCTCTGATATACTCCTCTTTTGCGTTTCTTAAATCAGCGTCTGCGCCCTGCACGTCTGCGCCGGCAAGATTTGCCGCCTCAAGCGCCTTTTTGAAATCAGCCTGAACGC
>CAMFQI010000111.1 GCA_945980015.1 uncultured Eubacterium sp.
ATTCCTCTACGTCTCGTGGGCTCGGAGATGTGTATAAGAGACAGGAATTAATCTTCAAGAGGAATTGCAGGAGCAGTTGAATATTGAAGAAATATTCGGCTTTGACATCGGCTCGGTTCATATAGGCTTTGACGAAAGCACCGTTGTATCGTGGATAATAATGCTTGTGCTGACGGTTTTTGCAATTATGCTGACGAGAAACCTTAAGGTTGAAGGCAATATCTCAAAACGTCAAATGCTGCTTGAAATGGCTTATGAAAAGGGCACTGCTTTTTTCAAATCAATGCTCGGTCCGAAGGTTGAAAAGTATACCGAATGGCTTATGAGCCTTGCAATTTTCATCGGCGTGTCGAATATGATAGGCCTTTTCGGAATGAAGCCGCCTACAAAGAGTATGCAGGTTACGGCTGCAATGGCACTGACGTCGATAGTTCTGGTTGAATATGTTGCGTTCAAGAATTACGGCGTGAAGAAGCGACTTAAAAAATTCACAAAGCCGGTTGCCATAGTTGCGCCGATTAACGTGCTTGAGGTCTTTACTAAGCCTCTTTCACTGTGTATGCGACTGTTCGGCAACATCATAGCGGCGTTTACAATTATGGAGCTTGTAAAGGCTGTTCCGTTGTTGAAAATCGGCGTGCCGGCAGTTTTAAGTCTGTATTTCGATTTGTTTGACGGATTGCTACAGGCGTATATTTTCTGCTTCTTAACGGCGATTTATCTTGAGGAATCGGTTGAAGACTTTGACGACAAGCCGAAAAAGAAGAAGCGCAAATCGAAAAAGAATAAAGAAATTGAGCAGACGCAGGCACCTGCCGAGGCTGCTTAAAATATAAAGTATTGAATGGTAAGGAGATAAAATTATGACAGGTTCAATTATTGCAATAGGCGCAGGCATAGCATTGCTTTGCGGCTTCGGTGCAGGTATTGGTATCGGAATTGCAACAGGTAAGGCAGTAGAGGCTCAGGCTCGTCAGCCTGAAATCGCAGGTAAAATCCAGACTACTCTTATTTTGGGTGCGGCACTTTCGGAGGCTACCGCTATTTACGGACTTATCGGTGCACTGTTTATAATTCTTATGTTGAAATAGCCGAGATAAACCAATAATTTATCAAAGTTATCGAAAGGAAAATAGCAAATGTTAAAATTTGACTTTAATTTGCTTTGGACAGTAATTAATTTAGTTATATTCTTTCTTTTAATGCGACTGTTTCTGTTTAAGCCAATAAAGAAAACGCTTGCCGCACGTGAGGAAATGCTCAAGAACAAATTTCAGCAGGCTGACGATACGGTAAATGAAGCAAATCAAAAGCTCGCTGAATATGAAGAGCATATTGCGAACGTCGACGAGGAGGCAAAGCAAATCGTTATTGACGCAAAGAATAAGGCAAAGAGCGAATATGACAAGATTATCCAAAAGGCAAACGACGACGTTTCAAAGATGAAGGAAACGGCAAAGAAGCAAATTGCCGCCGAAAACGAACACGCCTTGCATAATTCAAAGGAAGAGATTGCAAGACTTGCTATGGAGGTTGCTCAAAAGGTAATTGAGGATAAGGCGGGCGAGGAGCTTGACAGCGAAATCTATAACAAATTTTTGAACGAAAGCAGTGAAAACGATGATAAATAAGGATGATTGCATTGAAGAGCTGCTTGAACCTCTAAATGATGATACAGTAAGAGCAGTTGTTCATTGCACAACTCCGCCCAATGAGCGTCAGCTTGAGGGCATAAAGGATTTTGTGCGCGCCCAAACAGGCGCAAAAGACGCACAGGTCATTATAGTTGAGGACAAATCTCTTGTCGGCGGCTTTGTTATTCATACCGACGGCAAGGAATATGATTTCAGCCTGAAAAAGAAGCTTGACTCCATTGAGGAGCAGGTTTTGAAAACTGCGCGTGAAAGCCTAGGAAATCAAGAGCAGGTTTTGACCGCACTTCATAAAAATGTTGAAGAGTTTAAGCTCATTTCCCACGTTGAAGAGGTCGGCAGAGTAATAAGAGTCGGCGACAGTATCGCCACCGTTGTCGGAATAAATAATGCAATGTACGGTGAAATCGTTGTGTTTGAGGACGGCACAAAGGGTATGGTGCAAAACATTAACCGTGACTCAATCGGTTGTATTTTGTTCGGTGATGACGACGAAATTCAGCAGGGCACAAAGGTAAAAAGAACAAAGAAAAAAGCCGGCGTTCCCGTTGGCGAGGACTTTATCGGAAGAGTTGTCAATGCTTTGGGTGAGCCTATTGACGGACTGGGAGAAATCAAGGCGAGTGATTATCGTCTTCTGGAGCAGCCTGCACCGTCCATCGTTGACAGAAAATCGGTAAAGGAGCCGATGGAAACAGGCATTTTGGCAATAGACAGCATGTTCCCGATAGGCAGGGGACAGCGTGAGCTTATTATCGGCGACCGTCAAACAGGAAAAACCGCTATTGCCGTTGATACGATTATTAACCAAAAGGGCAAAAATTGTATCTGTATATATAACGCAATAGGTCAAAAGGCTTCGACCGTTGCAAAGCTTGTTAATACATTAAAAAAGCACGGCGCAATGGAATATACGGTAGTAGTTTTTGCAAGCTCGTCCGACAGCGCCTCGCTTCAGTATATTTCGCCTTATTCGGCGACCGCAATTGCGGAATATTTTATGTATCAGGGTAAGGATTGTCTTATCGTATATGACGATTTGAGCAAGCACGCCGTTGCATACAGAGAAATTTCACTCTTGCTTGAAAGACCGCCCGGACGAGAAGCATATCCCGGTGATGTTTTCTATCTTCACTCGAGACTTTTGGAGCGTTCAAGCAGATTGAGTGATGAACTTGGCGGCGGCTCAATTACCGCTTTGCCGATTATCGAAACTCAGGCGGGTGATGTTTCGGCATATATTCCGACTAACGTTATTTCGATTACCGACGGACAGATTTATCTTGAAAGCGATTTGTTCTTCAGCGGTCAGCGTCCTGCCGTAAATGTCGGTCTTTCCGTATCCCGTGTAGGCGGTGCGGCGCAGACAAAGGCTATGAAAAAGGCGGCGGGCTCGCTTCGTGTTGACCTTGCACAGTTTAGAGAAATGGAAGTGTTTACGCAGTTTTCGTCTGATTTGGACGAGGAAACAAAGCGTGAGCTTCGTTACGGAAGCGGTCTTATGGAGCTTCTCAAACAGCCTATGACAAAGCCGTTGTCGATGCCTGAGCAGGTAATTACTCTTGTAGGCGCAATAGGTAAGAAATTTGTCGATGTACCAAAGGAAAAAATCAAGAGCTATCAAACTTCTGTGCTTGAATATTTCCATACTCATCACAGCAATATTGTCGACCTTATCGCAACTCAAAAGGAGCTTGACGACGAGCTGAGATATGCAATTTTAGAGGTCTTTGACGAGTTTGAGGGTGTGAATAATGGCTAATGCAAGAGAGCTTCAAAGCCGTATGAAGTCGATTAAGGACACTATGAAAATCACAAATGCGATGTATATGGTGTCCTCCTCGAAGCTTCAAAGGGCACGCAGAGAGCTGAAAAATACAGAGCCGTTTTTCTATATGATTCAAGACAGCCTTGCAAAGATAAAGGCGGCTGTTCCCGACGCAGGCTCGGCATATTTCGACAAACGCCCGAAAAAGCAGGGCGACGACAGAATTATCGGCTATCTCGTTGTTACTGCCGATAAGGGACTTGCCGGCGCATATAACCATAATATTATCAAGCTTGCAGAGAAAAATGTCATTACCGACGGCGCAAACAATATGCTTTTTGTTATCGGTCAGCTCGGACGTCATTATTTTGAAAAAAGGTCGATACCTATTGACATAAATTTCAACTATACTGCGCAAAATCCGACTGTAAACCGTGCAAGACATATAAGCGAAAAGCTTATTGAAATGTTCCTTGAGCACAAGATTGACGAGGTGCGTGTGATATACACAAGGGTTGTCAATTCAATGACCGTTGAGGCGGTGTGCAACAAGGTTTTGCCACTTGCGGAGGACGATATTCAAATTCAGGATAACGAGCTTGTTGACGAGTATGACGACGCTGTATTTATGCCTGATGCAAAAACGGCGTTTGATACGATTGTACCGAGCTATGTTGCAGGCTTTGTTTACGGCGCATTGGTAGAAAGCTACTGCAGTGAGCATAATTCGAGAATGATTGCAATGCAGCAGGCGAGCGAAAGCGCAAGCGATATGATTAAGGAGCTTTCCGTTCAGTATAACCGTGCAAGACAGGCGGCTATCACGCAGGAAATCAGTGAGGTTTGCGGAAGCGCAAAGCATTTGAATAAATAAAAAAGGTAGTATTTAGATATGAATTACGGCAAAATAACACAGGTTATGGGACCCGTTGTTGATGTAGAATTTGAGGGCAGATTGCCCAAAATAAAGGAAGCCCTTTGGGTAGAAAACGAGGGTAAGCGTGTCGTTATGGAGGTGTCACAGCACCTTGGCGAAAACGCCGTGCGTTGTATTATGCTTGCTTCCTCCGAGGGCTTGTATAAGGATATGCAGGTTTTGGCAACAGGCGAGGCTATCAGCGTGCCTGTCGGTGAAAAAACGCTCGGCAGACTGTTCAATGTAGTCGGCGATACTATCGACGGACTTGAAAGCCTTGAAAACGAGGAGCATTGGTCTATTCACAGAAAGGCTCCCGGCTTTGACGAACAGGCGCAGGAAACAGAAATACTTGAAACGGGAATTAAGGTTATCGACCTGCTTACACCATACCAAAAGGGCGGAAAAATCGGTTTGTTCGGCGGTGCCGGAGTTGGAAAAACCGTGCTTATTCAGGAGCTTATTACAAATGTTGCAACACGTCACGGCGGCTATTCGATTTTTACCGGCGTAGGCGAGCGTTCAAGAGAGGGCAACGACCTTTGGAACGAAATGAAGGAGTCGGGCGTAATTGAAAAAACGGCTCTTGTGTTCGGTCAAATGAACGAGCCTCCCGGAGCAAGAATGAGGGTTGCCGAAACGGGACTGACTATGGCGGAGTATTTCCGTGACAGAGAGCACAAGGACGTACTTTTGTTTATCGACAATATTTTCAGATTTATTCAGGCAGGAAGCGAGGTTTCGGCTTTGCTCGGCAGAATGCCGTCGGCGGTTGGCTATCAGCCTACTCTTGCAACCGATGTCGGTGAATTGCAGGAACGTATTACTTCGACCAAAAACGGATCTATTACTTCCTGTCTCTTATACACATCTCCGAGCCCACGAGACGTAGAGGAAT
>CAMFQI010000112.1 GCA_945980015.1 uncultured Eubacterium sp.
GGCATATTTGCATACAAGTGCAGTAACAAAAGCAAGCAATATTGGAGCAATAATACACAAAAAGAAGTTTAGACGAACAGTCGTACTTGATACGAACACACGTAAATTGAGTAATGCCAAAATAAGATAACCGACGGCACCGCTTATTACAGGTGCAAAAAGAAGCAAATTTGTTTTTGACATAAGAACGAAATTAAGTATAATCCTGATTACACCGCAGACTGCGTACGGCAAAATTGATTTTTGAGGCATACCGATTGCCTGAACGAAGAAAACACAGGTTCCTGCAAGACAGTAAAGAGGAACACTTATTGCATATGCTTTTACTAAATTTCCCGTTGCTGATACAACATCGGGAGAAGACGAATACAAAAACGAAAGTATATCATCACTGCAAAGAAATAAAGCAAGACCGCCGAGAGATGACAAGACGGCAGTATATTTAAGAATAGACGAGGCGAGAGTTTCCAATCTTTCTTTATCATCATTATCAAAAGCACGGCTGATTACGGGTACGGCGCATACACCGAGAGCCATAGTAATGCCGGGAACAAGATTTTTGAAATCAAGAGCGCAGGAATGAAGCCCGAAGGCATAGGTCGGAAGGTCGTTATCGGTAACAAAAGCAAGCTTCAATGCTTCGCTCAACTCAGATTTAAGCAAGGATAACGGTGTTCTGTCTAGCAAAATCTGAATACTCGCGGAATCCAAAAACTGAAACACACTTTGAACACCCGAGCTAATCATAATTGGAAAAGCAAAGCGTAGAATTTCTCTACTATATTGAGGCGACGCCTTTGCAGACGGATGATTATCCTTATGAAATGCCGAATACACCCACAAAAAGCAAAGGCTAAAGGCTGAGCCGAGAGTAACGCCGAGCATAGCCGCCGCAGACGAAACGGGATATATCATACTCAAGGCAGTCTGTTCATTTTCGGCAAGGTGACCCAAAACAGTATTTGCGCTTTCATATTCAAGCATAAGCCTTGAACAAGTCAGTCTTGCAAAAAGAAGACCGAAAACCATTTTTACAAGCGCTTCAATAAGCTGTGAGACTGAAGTAGGCTTCATATCAAGCATACCCTCATAATAACCCCTAAATGCGCCCGACATACAGGACAAAAGCACGGCGGGGATAAGTACAAGCGAGGTATAAATTCCCTGAGGTGCTTTTACGATATAAAAATTATAGACAAACGCACAGGCAATCAATATTACCGTACTTACCGAGCCGACAATAAAAAATACCTTTGTTGAAGATTTTTTGAGAATTGCAACGCTTTGAAAATCGTTTTTTGCGGCATATGAGCTTACGAGCTTCGACAGAGCAACGGGGAATGCGCCCATGGTTACAATATGAACAGGCATCACAAGATTATAAGCATATGCAAAATATCCTCTTCCGACTGCGCCTATATACGAAGTCAGCGGAATTTTATATACCGCTCCGATAAATTTCACCGCTACTCCCGAAAGCAAAAGCAAAAATGCAGAGGAGATATATTTGTTTTTTAAGTTCACAAAATCACCAACAAAAAAAGACAGCGTGAAAAACACACTGTCTAAAAATATAATATCAAATTATTCGCCGTCTACCTCAACTACTTCGATACTGTCGTCGTCGACAACTACGTCGTCATCCTTTTTGCCCATTTTTGCATCAAACTGAGAAGCAATCTCTTCCTTAAATGCGGCAATTTCCTTGTCGAGATATTCAACCTGACCCTTGAGGATAATGATTTCATTAGCGGTAGCTTCGATTTCCTGCTCATTAGCCTCTTCGCCGTCGTAAAGTGCAAATTGCTGCTTTCCGAATTTCTCATATGCCTTTGAAAGCTTTGTTTTTGCGTCCAAAAGCTCTATTGTCTTTCTGGAAATTTCGATAGCCTCGGCACTCTTTTTTGCATACTGCTTTGTTTTATTGAGCATATCCTCAAAGTTTGGATTTTTTCTGACGTTGTTTATAGCCTCGTCAACGCTGTTTATTACATCATTGATATTCTTCATATTTTCACCTCGCCACTACATTATATTACAACAAGTAGAATAATGCAATACCAAAAGTGATATTTTATTTTAATCTTTCGTTAATAGTGTGTCTATTCACTATATGCCGAATAAAAATCAATTATACCCTGCTTGCGTTTTTTTATTTCATCAAAATTGCCCAAATATTCATAGGGATATTTATAGTTATATATTCGCTCAATATGTAGGCTTATAGGGTCAACAAGCTTTGTAACACCGCCTGCGCCTGCGGCGAAAACACTGTGAGTTTCGTCCATCATAAAAACATTATAAAGACATTCTCTGCCTTGTCTCGCATAGCCTACATTTTCGAGATTACCGAGCGACTTGCTTTGGCGGTACATATAATACGGAAGATAGCCGTTTTTCGTCAGAGTATCAAAGGAATAGTCGATCATATTACGTGCTGTATTCCTTTGAGAAAGGTCAAAAAATTCCTTTTCCGTTGTGAGATAAGCGCCCGATTTCAATGCAAGATTATGAACGGTTATGCTTTCGGGCGAAAGCGAAACGGCGGTATCAATACTGTTTTTGAAGCTGTCGAGAGTATCGGAATTAAGCCCTGCGATAAAATCCATATTGATATTATCAAAGCCAACCTCACGTGCCAGATTATACGCCTGAACAGTTTGGAGCGAGGTGTGACGTCTGCCGATATTTTCAAGCACAGAATCGGAAAAGGTCTGCGGATTAATGCTTATCCTACCGACATTGTGAGAAAACAGAGCGTCCAATTTTTCCTTTGTGACAGTATCGGGTCTGCCGGCTTCTACCGTATATTCTCGCAAGCACGACAAGTCAAAGCTTTTTTCAACTGCACAAAGAATACTGTCAAGCTGACGTGCACTTAAAGTTGTAGGAGTTCCACCACCGAAATAAATCGTTTCAAGTCTTAATGAAAGCGATTTTGCAATACTGCCTATTAATTCAATTTCCCTGCACAAAAGCTCGCAATAGGGCTCAATCAGGCTTTTTGTATTTTCTATTGAATGAGAAACAAACGAACAATACGAGCATCTGCTCGGGCAAAACGGAATTGAAATATAAAGCGAAAACGAATTCTTTTTTGAAAGAGCAATTATTTTGTTTTCGCTTTCCATAACGGACAGAGCAAGATTTAGCTTTTTTTCTTCAACTCTGTCGGAAATAAATTTTTCTTTTGCTTTTTGAAGTCCCAGCTTTTCAACTGTTGCGTGCATTAATCGTGCGGGACGAACGCCGTAGAGAATGCCCCAAGGCAGAGTAAAACCCATAAGCTCGCTCAACGCATCATAAAGCAAAAGGCTCAAAACATTCGCTTCGTCGCTGTTTTCGGATATTAAAACGCTTTTTTCGATATGGCGTGAGTACGCCTTAATTTTTACCGAAAAAGCGTTGTTTTCTTTTTTTGTTAATATAACAACATCATCGTCGCCGTCCTTTTTCAGCTTTTCGAGAGGAAAAAACATAACGGCGATTTTTTCCGTATGATAGGAATACGGGTGATTTATATTTTTTATTATCATAATGCTTTCATATATGGATTATTCTTGCGTTCAAAATTGAGAGTTGTATGATTGCCGTGGCCTGTGTATACGGTATAATCACCTTCAAGATTTTTCAGGCGTTTGAGCGAGTTCATCATTTCTTCCACGCTTCCTGACGGAAAATCCGTTCTTCCGCAGGAGCAATAAAACAATGTATCCCCGCTGAAAAGAGAATTTTCGACAATATAGCAGACGCTTCCCTTTGTGTGACCCGGAGTAGAAATAACGGTTATTTCGGTATCGCCTAGAATTATTTTATCGTTATCCTTAACTATAACATCTGCATCTGCATCATTTTGTTCACCGCCTATAAATACGGCAAGCGACAGTCTGCCCGAATGAAGCATTGGCTCATCATTTGCGGCAATAACAATCTTCGCATTATATTTTTCTTTAATCTGCTTTGCACCTGCAATATGGTCGCAATGACCGTGAGTGAGCAAAATATACTCTAAATCGGTATCTCCTATGAGATTTATCATTTTTTCGCTGTACTCGGTACAGTCAACAAGTGCGCTTTTATTCGTTTTTTCATCAACAATAAGGTAGCAGTTGTTATCCATATTGCCGAAAGAAGAGGATTTTACTAGCATTAGCGAAGCTCCTTTGAGTCAAGAATAATGGTTACGGGTCCGTCATTAAGTAGCTCGACCGCCATATCTGCGCCGAACCTACCTGTCTGAACGCTTCTTACACCTGCATTTTTCATACCCTGAACAAAATATTCATAAAGCTCGTTTGCAATATCGGGAGGTGCAGAGTCGGTAAATGACGGTCGTCTTCCGTGGACGCAATCTGCATACAAGGTAAACTGCGACACAACGAGAGCAGAGCCGTTTATATCAAGCAGGCTTTTGTTCATCTTGCCGTTTTCATCCTCAAAAATACGCAAAACAGGTATTTTTTTGAGCAGCTTATCGGCGTCGGCAATTGTATCACCCTGACCTACTCCGAGCAAAATCATAAAGCCCTGCTCACATTCGCCGCAAATAACGTCATCAATTTTTACATTTGCATATTTTACTCTTTGAATAACAGCTTTCATTAGCTATCTCCTCGTTCTATAAGATATACGCCGTCAATCTTGCTGAGTAAACGAATAATTGCATCGAGATGCTCCTTGTTGTTTACGGTAATAGACATAGAGGTAATACAATTTCCGTCATTAATCGGGCGTGCATTTATTGTATGAAGCTTTACGTGAGCGTTGACGATAGTTGTTGTTATATCCAAAACAACGCCGTCACGGTCAATAGCATAAACGTCAAGAGACGAGCGAGCCTCAACCTTAACCTTACTGTCCCAATGGGCGCTGATCCATCTTTCCGGCTCAGGTGAATTTGCAATATCAACAGGAACATTCTTACAATCTCTGCGATGAACGGTAAGTCCGTGTCCTCTTGTAATAAAGCCGATAATCGGCTCACCCGGAAGCGGAGAGCAGCATTTTGCCATATTGATAAGGCAGTTATCTATACCCTCAACGATAATTCCGTCGGTCGAGGTTTTTCTCTTTGAC
>CAMFQI010000113.1 GCA_945980015.1 uncultured Eubacterium sp.
AGGTCGACGAGGTTGAGGAGTCCATATTCTTGAAATACTCCTGCGTCCAGTAATATTTAACTGCACTGTCTGCGTCCAATAGTTCATTCCAACGCTTGTTTTGATACTGTGATGCAGGAGCAGGATTTGTACAGGAATATGCACCGTAAAGTAAAACAGTCGCTGCTAATCCCGAGCAGCTTGTCGTTGTGGATTTGCTTGGAACAACACCGCCGTTATATACCGAAGAACCGAGCGCATAAAGTAAATCATAGGAATAGTTAAGCATATTTTTCGATATATAATCCGTACTCTTAATTACCCAGCCCTGTCGTGCATAGGCTCCGAATCCTGCATTTTCTTCGGTCCATCGCTTTGATATTTCCAATTCATACAAATAACCGCCCGAATAATCATCAGGATTTTTCAAATCACTCGAATACTTCTTTGCACCAACCTCTAATGCCATACTCGTCAAATCGGCAGTTGCAGTATCTTTACCTGAAACGGTAAGATATGCGTTAACCTTTGTACCCGTCAAATCGGCAGGTACAACAAGACCTGTCGTTGCGTCAACGGTTCCGTTTGCAATTTCAAGATTATCATAAGCGTCGGTTACATTAATACGATTTGATTTTATTTCAACCTTTTCGGAAAGCGAATACGAGCCGTAATACTGCTGATTAACGTATAAATCAACAGGCTTGCTCACAGGCTGATACTTAACGCCGATATACTTTGCAAAATCATATGTAATCTGATTGCGAACAAGACTGTCGTCGTCCGCATTTGCAAGAAGCACCCACTTCTTCGCTTTCGGCATACCTAAAAGCGAGGTCGAAACGGCGAGCTTAACATTATACGGATTCTTTACATTCGTTTCACTCCAAGTACCGTTACCTCTGCCCGACATCTTTTCCATAATGCCGTCATACTCGATAGTGCCGTCCGGTGCAATAACCATAATTGTACCTGTTGTTGAGGTTGTATGATCTTTCGAGTTTATTTCGGATATAGATCCGCTTTGGGTATCAATATAAACCGTACCCACATCACCCGACTTTATTGCAACGAGCGTATAGGAAATTGTTCCTATCTTGAGCGTATATTCCTTTGATACGCCGCCTGCGTTGATATCTGCAAATACCGATGTATACTCGCCGCTTACGAGAGTTGTTCCGTTTATTGAAGCTGTGCTTGCGCTGAACCATAGCTTAAGATTTGTACAGTCCGCATTACTCGGCAAAAACAGATAATACTTGTTTTCGCTCGTAGCACGGCGGAATACACCGACTGCGCCCGTCATTGTTGTTTTTGATGTGCCTCGTGTAAAGTCGTCAACATCCTGCTGAGTGAGTGAGTTTTCGGGGTCTGCCCAAAAGCTCAGTCCCGAGCTTTCGAGACTTGACGGAGCGTCGGCGGCACTTGTCACAACCGGACAGACAATTACACTTGTAACTAAAAGTGCAATTACCGTAAGCAATGACAGTATTCTTTTTACTGGTTTGTTTCTTCTAATATTTTTCATTATATATGCCTCTGTCAAAAGACGAATTATCTGGTGGATTTAATCTTTGCCTCACCGATTTTAGTATCCCAATCAACTTCCGCCGGTGTTGTAGTCGAATCTCCCACGGCTGTATATTCCTCATTTTCGCTCAACGCATAAGAGGAATAAAGGAATTTTGTACACTTATTCTGTGAAGCCTTAACAAGCGCACCGCTTGAATTTTTAATTGTTATAATCTGTCTGCGTGAGCTGTCGTCAGCACTTATTGCGCCGTCAGTTGACGAGGTTGAAGTGCTTTTCTTTATTTTTGCAAGAATATTAGCTTGATCGGCAATCGTAACCTCTGTCATTTTCTTACTTTCGCCGACAACAGTTCCGGCAGTAATCTTAAAGTAGTCTCTGATTTGACCGTTTGCGTCAATCCTTACTCTGAGGTTGGTATCTGTTACACCGTTTACAGTATTGTTTACACGACGAACCTTGTAAGCCGATTTTTCAAGCGCAATGCAGGTTATGTTTCCGCCCGAAATATGTATTCTGTCATCCGTGTCAATAGCGTCGCACGCCGATGACACTATCGAAGCAACGCCGCCCTTACAATAAAAATCATCACATCTTATTGCGTCGCCGTTGGTTTTTATACTTACATTACCCGACTCGATAGTAACCTTGCCGTAAGAGAAAATACCCTTTGCCGAGCCGGAAGCGGCGGCAAGCTTATGAGTTGAAGTGTTCGCCGCAGTAGTCATATCAAGCGTTAAATTCTTGATAGTAACGCTTTTTGTCGAGCAAAGGCAGTTGTCCGCATTAGTCCTCGACTCAACGGTAAGACTTCCGTTGCCCTTTAATGTCAGCTTCGACTCGTTATATATAACGCCCGTGTAGCTGTTTGCGGTTGAATGGAAGGTTGATGAAGTGCCTGTCGGAAATACCAAATCAACATTCGGCGCCATATTGCTTTCCGCAATCTGCTTAATTGCGTCGTCCATAGAGTCGGTTGCTTCAACCTCTGTTTCGAGGAAGGTTCTTTCAGTCTCAATACTGCTGTCCTGAATTTGAAGAATATTGCCCTTGTTGTAGGAAATATTTACGTTTTCAAACCTTATCTCGCATTCCGCCGTATTCGGAAGCGTAACAACAATTCTGCCGTGCCATTCTTTTGTGTCACTCGTAACGACATAATTCTTTGCCTCGGTGATTTTTACCAATCCCTCGGAAATCGAAACGCCCGATTTAGCAGTAGTTTTTGCAGTTGAATTTTTGCCGAGAATAATGTGATTTTCTCTCACGCTTGCATTTGCTTCATTGCCCGAAGATGTGTTTGATGTGCTTGAGCTATTTGGTTTATCCTGAGCAACCGTAACCTTTTTACCGTCCTGCTGAACAACGGCGGTCGTTCCGTCGTCCTCCTGCTCAACCGTAACATTAATCAGATTACCGTTTTCATCGGTGTCAAGCTTAATGAACAAATTATCCTGAATGTCAATTTGCGAAAGCACCTGAAAATACTCATCTTTGTCGCCGTCCTTGTCAACATCCGTTACGTCGAGCAATGCGACAATATTGTCCTCTTCGTCAAACAAAGCGTGCATAGTAATGACATTGCAGCTCTCGTCATACAAAATCACAATATCACCCGCATCGTTTTTTGAAAGCGCAATAACCTGACCTATAAGATCAAACGCAGATGCTTCAAGCGAATTCCCCTGCATATCAACTGCACTTTCAACATAGCCGCCGATAACGGTAACGCCATCCTTGTCAAACACAGGAACAACTGTCAGCTTATTATTGTTGTTGTCCGCTATTTCAATCTTTTCGTGCAATATTTCCTCACTCTGCTGCTCATTATCAATTTGAGTTACATCAAGCTTCTCGCTTACCGTTGCGTCAAGTCCTGAGCACGATGCAAGCGATATGCAAAGCAGAATTGAAAGGACTACTGCCGATATTTTCTTAAGTTTCATTTTATATCCCTATCAATTATTGAAAATGGAAGCTTTTAACAGCAGGTGCCTCTGTCGAAAGCATAATTTTAAGATTGCCGTTCATAGCACGAAGCTCGTCGAGCATTTTTCTGATATCCTTATCGTCCTTGAGGTCAACAGTAAACGAAAGCTCGAACAATGCTCCGAAGTCAACCGACTTAACTCTTGAAAGCTTGAATGAATTTGTATACTTTTTAAGCACGTCGTCGAATACGCCGACATAGTTGAGCGTTTCGGGAACAGTAATTTTCAGCTCGTATGTATTACCCTTCTTGCCTGCGTAGTTAACAAAATGCAAAACAAGAATGATTACGCAAAGAACAGCAACTGCAATTGCGGCATAAATCCAATATCCAAGTCCGCAGGTAAGACCCATTGTTACGCTCATAAACACAAACGCAATATCCTTCGGGTCGCCGGGCGCACTACGAAAACGAACGAGTGCAAACGCACCTGCAAGCGAAAATGCCGTTGCAACATTGTTGCCTATTACCAAAATAACCATACCTACAATCGGAGCAAGCAGTATAAGAGATACGCAAAACGCCTGACTGTAGCCCTCTTTTTTGTGGGTAAGCATATATACGAGGCTGATAACAAAGCCGATGATTGCAGCAGAAATAACTACCTCAAGAACACTCTGCCAGCTGAGAACGGTAGCGTAATCGCCACTCGTTAAGTTGTAAAGAAAATCCTGCATCTTTTCTTCCTCCTAAAAATTATTAAAATAATCAAAATCTACCTGTCTGCCGTTTGCGTCAGTCAGATAATAGTTTAACAAATGAGCCTCGGCGTCCCTCTTGTACTTAACGCCGTATTTTGAAAAGCCGTGGCTGAAAAGATCATTTTCACTCAATAGCCGTGTCAACCAAAGCGGCATTGCACCGAGAATTTTTATCTCCATAATGTAAATGTCATCCGGAAGCAAAAGCTCATCCTCATCTGTTTCGCCGAAGGTAAAGTTGCTTCTTCTCGTATGAACATTTCTGTCAAAGGTCATTCTGAAATTTTTGTCATCCTTGCCGAAAAGCGCAAGCCTGTCATACTGAACATAAAGTGCGGGTGCAACCTTGTTTTTACTGAAATAATACGCAAGCTCGTTTGCAACCTGATTGGAAAGATAGTCCTTCGTTTCTGGCATAATTCCCTCGTTAACAAACGGCGCAACCTCTCTGTTTCTGATTTTTATTCTGCGCTTATTACCTACGCCGTTGCACTTCTTCTTTATTTCCATAAAAATTTTATCGTCAGGCTCGTTTTTCGGATAATACGAACGAAGTCGCATCTTCTCCTTGTATGGCTTGCCTGCCGAATTGTCACGTATAACATCGTGATTTATCGTATCGTAATATATGCTGTAAATTCTGTACTCATTACCGTTGAGGCAGTAGTCGTCAAGCTCCATATATTCGAGTAATATCGGCAATATCGAGTCAAGCTTTTCCTTCGAAATAAGATATTTTTTCTCGTATCGCTTAAATGTTGCGATAGCCATAATCCACCTCCCTTAAATAACATTTCTTAAAACTTTACATACCTATGTTAATAATACATTAATTCCCACTATAAAGT
>CAMFQI010000114.1 GCA_945980015.1 uncultured Eubacterium sp.
AAATTTTAACTTTTTGTTTACCGTGAATACAAATTGTGAACAAAATAGTGTTGTATTATGGTGACAAATCAAAGAAAGGACGAAACATTATGGCAAACAAAATTCTTGTAGTAGACGATGATTTGAACATTTGCGAATTACTTAAGCTGTATCTCGAAAACGAGGGTTATGCGGTATTTACGGCAAACGACGGTCAGGAGGCAGTGGATAAGTTCAAAAACAAAACTCCCGATTTGGTATTGCTCGACATTATGCTTCCGAAAATGGACGGCTGGCAGGTATGCCGTGAAATAAGAAAGGTATCAAGCGCACCTATCATTATGCTTACCGCAAAGGGCGAAACCTTTGACAAGGTGCTCGGTCTTGAGCTTGGCGCAGACGACTACGTTGTTAAGCCGTTTGACGCAAAGGAGGTTATGGCGAGAGTTAAGGCCGTTCTTCGCAGAACAAACGGTGAATCGGAAAATTCCGAAAAAGAAAAGAAGACAGTTATTTACGACAATCTTGAGATAAATATTACTAATTACGAAATGAAGGTAAAGGGCGTTGCCGTTGATACTCCGCCTAAAGAGCTTGAGCTGATTTACCACTTCGCTTCAAATCCAAACAGAGTATTTACACGTGACCAGCTTCTTGACGAGGTTTGGGGCTTTGACTATTACGGTGACAGCAGAACTGTTGACGTTCACGTAAAAAGACTTCGTGAAAAGCTTGAAAATGTTTCTGACAAATGGTGCCTAAAAACAGTTTGGGGCGTTGGATATAAATTTGAAACAAAGGATTAATTTATGACAGTTCCCGCAAAAAGAAGCAAAAGACAAAATCTCTTTACGAAATACTTTTTGCTTTTTATGGGCATATTGCTTACGGCGTTTGCCATACTCGGACTTGTTCTTATCGGAATAGTAAACACATATTCTCTTAAAGAAAAGACGTCTATTTTGAGCGAAAATACACAATCGCTTTCAAGAGCCGTTGCACAGGATATGATAGTAAACGATATGAACAATGCATATAGCTTTGATAAGGTTATGATATGCGAAAATCTGAATATGGTTTCCGGCTGCATCGACGCAGATGTATTTGTTTGCGATACGGGCGGCAGTATAATTATGTGCAAGGAGCAAACAGGCGTTCAGGGGTTAAAATCGGGCAGTATGGCCTGCAGAATGCACCGAACGATGTTTATTGACGATAAGCTTATTCAACGAGTGTACGAGGGAGAATCTGTCGGTAAAACCACGATAAACGGCGAAATGTACTATGTTGTAGGCTCGCCGATTGTATCGAGCTACGATAATAAGGAATTGCACGAAAACGGACAGATTATTGGCTGCGTTTTCGCCGTAACTCCTGCCGGCACTACCGATATAGTTTCGCTTATTTTCAAGGTATTTCTTATCGTTGCATTGAATTGCCTGTGCTTTGCAGGAGTATTTATCTGGATACTGACGAAGAAAATGGTAACTCCGCTTCAGCAAATGAGCCTTGCGGCAAAGAAATTTGCAGTCGGCGACTTTTCGTACAGAGTTAATATTAAAACTAATGATGAGCTTTCCGATTTGGGCTATGCTTTTAATGAAATGGCTGACGCTCTCGATAAGCTCGAAAGCTCACGACGATCGTTTGTTGCGAATGTATCTCACGAGCTGAAGACTCCGATGACCTCAATTGCAGGCTTTATAGACGGCATTTTGGACGGAACTATCCCGAAGGAAAAAGAGGATTATTATTTGAAAATAGTGTCCGACGAGGTTCGACGACTTTCTCGACTTGTTGTTGCTATGCTTAATATGAGCAAGATTGAAAGCGGTGATTTCCAAATGAAGCCGAAGCCGTATAACATCTGCGACCAGATTATTCATATTCTTCTCACCTTTGAGCAAAAGATTGAAAGCAAGAAGATTGAGATTATCGGACTTGAGAATATCGGAGTACATTATGTGCTTGCCGACCCTGATATGATTTATCAGGTTGTCTATAACCTGTTTGACAATGCCGTAAAGTTTACTAATAATGGCGGATATATTGCTATTGAGGTAAGTGAGGACGGAGACAATATCAGGATAAGCATAAAAAACAGCGGCGACGGTATCGACTCAAATGAGCTTACTCATATCTTTGAACGCTTTTATAAGGTTGACAAATCACGCTCGCTTGATTCAAAGGGAGCAGGCTTGGGACTTTATATCGTAAAGACAATGGTTGAAATGCACGGCGGCAGAATTTTTGCACGCTCCGACAGTAAAACCGAGGCGGAATTTGTTTTCACTCTGCCAAAGAAAAAATGATATTTTCGGGTGACGGCGAGTACAATATTCACTCTTGAATATTGCCGTTATCCTGTAAAGGAGATAATTTATAATGGACGAATTTAACAACAATCAAAACGGCATGCCTAATGATAATTCATCAAACGGTGTGAACGGCGAGTATCATTTTGTACCGCCGAGACAACCGCAGCAGAATAATCCGCAAAATGCTAATCAACAACAAAACGGATATTACTATCAGAGTGTGAACACGCCTAATAACGGACAGTCGTATCAGCAAAGGAATACTCAGCAAAATCCATTTGCGTATAATCCTCAGCCGAGTGTTGTCGTAAACGGTAAGGCGATAAATGCCGACAAGCATAAGAAAAACAACAAGGTGTTGAAAATTATTATTGCAATTATCGTTGTGTGCGCAATTATTTCGACAGTCGGAATAGTTCTTTCCTTTACCGAATCGAATTCTTCATCAAAAAAGGATAATGATATTTCTGCAAGCGATGATGCCTCCGCTTCAATCAGCGACTCAAACGAAGCAGCGAAAAAGGATGCCGACGGAAATTATACCGTAGCAGGCGTTGCGGCTGAGAATATAGACTCGTGCGTGCTTATCAGCGTTTATTCGACGCCTAGCTCATATGATTATTTCTTCGGCTTCGGCTCGCAAAATAATAACGGCTCGTCAGGTAATTCAACGCTTTCAGGCGAGGGCTCCGGTGTTATTATGAGCGAGGGCAACGGAAAAACCTATATTATGACTTGTGCCCATGTTATTTCAAACGGAAGCAGTTTCAAGATTACTACTAACGACGGAAAAGAATATGACGCTTCTATGGTTGGATATGACGCTCAAACGGATATCGGTGTTCTTTCTATCGACAAAACAGGATTCAAGATTGCAACATTCGGCGACAGCAAGGATATTGAGGTTGGTGAGCAATGTGTCGCTATCGGTTGTCCGGGTGGAAGCAAGTTTATGAATAGTGTTGCAACAGGCATCGTTTCTGCACTTGACAGACCGGTTTCTTCTTCAATCGGATATAACACTGAATGTATCCAAACCGATACTGCAATAAATCCCGGTAATTCAGGCGGTGCGTTGTTTAATATGCAGGGTCAGGTAATAGGCATTAATTCCTCAAAAATCGCTTCAACCGAATACGAGGGAATGGGCTTCGCAGTACCGAGTAATACGGCGGTTGAAACAGCAAACAGCCTTATCAAAAACGGCTATGTTGCAGGCAGAGCAAAGCTTGGAATTACCTACGCTCCGATTACGAACGCTTCAAATGCAAACGCAATTTTGAATGCGCTTGCCGAAAAGGGCTATAAGGATGCAAACGGTGCGATGATTGTAAACGAGATAAGCTCCGACTCCGACCTTGCTAATAAGGATGTTAAGCAGTACGATATGATTGTTGCAATAAACGGCGAAACGCTTACATCTATTGATATTCTGACTTCAACCTTGAGCGACTCAAAGCCGGGTGATACCGTAACGCTCACAATTGCAAGAATTGAAAATAATCAAATCAAGACTTTCGATATCGACTGCAAGCTTATCGAAAGCAAAGGCTAAATAATTCAAAATCTCAAACAGTATTGCCCAAGTGTACTAAATGACACTTGGGCAGTTTTATTCGCGTTTTACGCGAGTTATATTGCTAACGCAGTTTTATTATGCTGTGCATAGTTTTATTGCCTTTGGCAGTTTATCGGCGAATAAAATATCACTGAAACCGCAGGTTTCAATATCACGGTTGCCGTCGGCAATCATATCACTCTTTGCAAAGCAAAGAATATAACTGTATATAAAACAACCGAAAAAGACTTATCATATCAATTCTTTTACATATAAACGGTCAACTTCATTTTCGTAATTAATGATATCCTTAACATAACGGTATCCATACTTTTCATACAATCCTATATGAGTTGACGGAATATAAGTTCTGTTAAATCCGCTTTCTCTTGCATATTCGTTTGCAAAATCAATCAGTTTTTCGCTAATCCTATATCCACGATAGTCTTCTGACACAAACACACTTGATATCCATGGATATATTTCAGGCAAAGGATAATAGTCCGTCTTCATGATAGTTGACATTCCTATAATTTCACCGTCTGCTATTGCTGCGAATACTGTTTCCCAATCTGTAAACGCCCATTCTCGAAGCACGCCTAACATATGGTCTTTTACATCTTCCCAAGAGAAGTTTTCAACAAAACGGATTAATTTTTCTGCCAATTCGGTACCCTTGTCAACTTGTCTTATTTCTAATGCTTCAATATAATCCATAATCTATTCTCTTTTTTTAATTCAAATATATTTGATATACTATCGCAAAGATTTCTCTTGTTGCAAACGGCATATATCCGTTCCAACTTGTTTTGCAGGGGTACGAATATGCTTTGAATCCGCTTCGCTTTGCAAAT
Organism: uncultured Eubacterium sp.; assembly: GCA_945980015.1. Taxonomy (GTDB): domain Bacteria; phylum Bacillota; class Clostridia; order Oscillospirales; family Acutalibacteraceae; genus Eubacterium_R. Next base: position 4,710 of record CAMFQI010000114.1, read on the forward strand.
TCCGATGCACGGTATTCGTGAAATTCATTCGTTACAACGAGAAGCTCGTCTGTGTGTATACCTTTGCTTTCAAGTAGCTTTGCGGTATTTTCAAAATTTTCTCTCGTTGATTTTGATTTATCCTCAATTAACAGTCTTGACGGTTCAATCCCTTTTTCAACCAAGTAGTTGAACATACATTGGGCTTCGGAAATTTTTTCGTTGCTTCCCTGACCGCCGCTTAAAACGGCTTTTGAATTTGGATTTGCTGAAAGATAATCATAAGCCGTATTCAGTCTTTGCGTAAGAAAAACTCCGGGTTGGTCGCCTCGCAAAACACATCCCAAAACGATTATAT
>CAMFQI010000115.1 GCA_945980015.1 uncultured Eubacterium sp.
TCTGAGTATGCTTCGTAAGATTGATTTCCTATGAAATTCCACAATTCTGCCTTTTGTTTTGCATAAGATAAAGCCGTATTGCTTTTATTCTTTTTTTCGTCCTTAAATGAATCAAACATATCCAACACGGCATTTTTTATTTTGCAATTGCCGACGCTGTTGATTCCTTCATTAAAGTGACGCATATCCATATCACTGATTTTTATATTTGTCAAAAAATCTTGCAATGTTCTACATATCATCTTTATTACCCCTCCTCAGCACAAACTCCCCCAGCACTTTCTTTTGCAGTTTATAGGTATGTCCAAACGACAAATGAGAACGGTAACTGGAAAGTACCTGCTTTATTTCATCAAGGTCAGTTCTTCCTTCGGCGTATGCTTTCTGAAAATAGCGCAATTTACGCTTATATTTGACCTTCGTGCTTTGCTTGACCTTTCGGATCACCTTTCCGGTATCGGTCATATAGAAATGCCATCCGAGATAATCGACGCCGTTCTTAATCGGAAAAATCTTCGTCTTTTCATTGAAAGACAAATTCAGTTCTGTTTCGGCATAATCGCACATCACATCAAGACAGTGCTTCAAATAGTCTTTATCCTCGTGAATGAGAACGCAATCGTCCATATAACGAGAATAATACCGTATTTGCAGTTTTTCTTTTATCAAGCGGTCAAGACCGTCGAGATAATAAATTGCAAACCACTGACTCGTCTGATTGCCGAGCGGAAGACCTTTTCCCGGAGATTTTTCGTAGCTGTCAATAATCTGATAAAACAGGGACAGCATTTTTCCTTCCTTAAAAACCTTTTGCAGCTTCCGTTTCAAGATTTCGTGATCTATGTTATCAAAAAACTTGCGGATATCGCATTTCAGAAAATATCCGTCCGTTCCGTGCTTCCGATAGAATTCACGCAGAAATCCGGACAGACGTTCCATCGCAAAATGCGTGCCTTTTCCTATGCGGCAGGCGGCGTTATCGTAAATCAGCCGTTTGTCGAGTGTCGGGGCAAGTCCCTCATCGCAGATACAATGCTGAACGACACGGTCGCGGTAATGCAGGGCATGAATTACACGGTCCTTCGGGCCGTGTACCATAAAACTGTAATAACCGGACATTTCATAGGTGCCGTTTTTCAGTCTGTCGGAAATCTCGGTAAGATTTTCGGAGAGGTTCATCTCAAAATCAATGACCTCCCGAGTAGTCCGCTTACTCAACCGCGCAACCGTATGCGCTTTGTAAAGATTTCCGAAATCACAAATCTTATCATAATCTGTCATCATAAACAAAAAAATCATCGGCGGGATGAAGGACTGCCCGTGCACAGGCAGCCCTTCACCGTAAAGATCGAAAACATAGTTTCTATGCGTAAGACCTTGCCGCCGATATCTGTTTTCCCGAATTTCTTCGAGAGGGAATCCGATTCCTTTACTCCCGACACGGGATGCCGTACTTACGGTTATCTACTGGCCAAAACGGGAGTAATGCGGGGCGAACAGCGTCATTATCATTGTTGACATTGTTACCATTGTAATTGACCGAGCCGTCATTGTTGACATTGGCGGCGTTATTCTGATTATTGCCGGGCGACCGGAGCCACCACCAGCACAGCCCATTCAATCGAATCCCCGGACTATAGCCTGATCACGGCTGTAATCGTCTTCTGTCACTATTCATCCACGCACCGAGCAGATTTTGACAATCTGTCACTTGTCTTGCGATTTGCTCGTATTGCTTAGGAAGAATACATTCCTGTTCCATAGAAAGCATTGCCATATATCCGAGCAGTTTCAGATCCGTCATAGCGGCTCGTTGAAAACCGAGTCGTTCCTTTTGAGCCGGAATATCCTGATTTGAAACATACACGTCGTTTGCACGGAACAGGTTTTCTATTACGCTGAGCGCAAGGTTCTGTAATTTGTTTACAAAAGTGTAGCGGAAATGCTTCGGCGATTTCTGCGTAACGGTCATTACATAGGAACACAGGTCTTTTGCTTTTGTAATTACGGTTAATTCGCTCTGTTTTCGTTCCATATCCCGTACCTGCCGTTTTTCAAAAATCGTGCGACCGCCTTACGGCGGTTAGTAGATTGCGGCTATCGCCGCAGATTAGCTCGCGGCACACTGCGTGTGCAACGCTCACATTGGATGATTTCCGATTCGAAGAGTTAAGAGTCCAGATTGATCCACAAAGCGGGGCGAACAGCGTCACTACCAGCGCTGACACTGAGACCATAGTAATTGACCGAGCCGCCACTGCGGACAAGGGCGGCGTAAGACTGATAATCGCCGGGCGACCGGAGCCACCACCAGCACGTGGCTGCGCCACTTGCTGTTTTATAGCTATCACTTGTATATGCCCCCTGTGCCTTTGCATAAGCCGTTGGTGCACATTTTCTTGCTTCGTCACTATTAAAATACTTTTCAACTTCGTTGATGCTGAGCAGAAATACTTTATCGGTTGTGGCGTTTCCGGGATTCGTGTTATATTCGGGATTCTTATCGGCTGATACAGTTGTATTTTGAATTTGTGCCTGCTCCTCTGCATTGAAAGCCTTGTTCAAGAACGTACCGTTCATCCATTTGCGGAGTGAACAGCTCTCCCAAGTTACATCAGTATATGATGTGTTGTACTGTTGGCAATCGAGAGCTTGTTTGCTGATGAGAAGTAAAGACATACCATCTTTATCAAGCACTGTCCATTCAATTGCTTCTTTGCCGTTGGAAGTGCTGTTATCCTGTTCATACGCACCGAAAGTATAGGTATCACCAACTTTGATATTTTTTATTTTGTTCCATTTTTCTTCGCCGTATTTTCCTATATAGCAGTTTTCAAGCCGGTTTTCGCTGTCTTTGTATCCATCCATTGCCTCAAATGCAGTAATTGCTTCATCATATTTCTTATTATTCATCAAAGCAACGGCGGCATTATACTTGCTGTTTGGAATAATAACCGTTGTCAGAACAATCAAAAACGCTATGCAAGCCGCAACAATAGGCGTTCCGATGGCAAATGCCTTTTTACGCTTCTTTGCTGCTTTTTCAGCTGCAATACGGCGTTCTTCCGCTTTGCGTTCCGCCTCCAGACGGTCGGCTTCTTCTTTTGCTTTGATTTCCTCAATTTTCTTTTGGCAAGCGTAAATCTGCTCGTCGGAATCCTTCCAACCGGAAATTGTCTGGAATACTTTGATTGCTTCTTCATAAGAAGCAACCTTTTCGCCGATCATCTTTGACTTGGCAGTCGAATATACTGCATCCTTGCGGCAAATTTCCGCTTTTTCAAGGCACTGTTCGGCGAGGGTATCGGCATCTTTTAAGCCGGGAATCGTGGCAAATGTATCGGCAGCAGTTTTGAAAGCGCTCTCCGTATTTGCCGCACTCATAGCATTTTTCGCACTGTTATAAATGCCGGTCAAACGGGTATTTTCATTACGCTCGTTGATGTGGGTAATATACCCGCGCATTTCTTTTTCAAGTGCCTCATCACCGAAGCGAAGGACCTTGCTGTAATTGTCTCTGTCATCAAAGGGCTCGGCGCAGTCGGCTAACTGTTTGCGGTTTCTTACCTGCAATTCGACCATCAGCTTGCCGAGATACGCTTCGGCGTTCTTCGGGTCGATATCCAGCACCTTTTCGCAGTAAATATTGGCGTCCTGCCATTTTCCGTCTTCAAGGAAGAGGGAGACTCTTTCGAGGAGCGGTGTCGTTGCGGCATTGTTTGCGCCGACAATGACCGTTTCTTTTACCGTCTGCTTCGGGGCATCGGCCTCAATGATTTTTTTGATACCACGAATCAGATCCTGCATAAAGCCGAGCTTGGACATATCCTGCGCCTGCAGGTGAGAAAATTCTTCGGGCAGGTCATAGGGGTCCATATCACGATAAGCGGGAATGAGCATTTTCTTTGCACCGTTTTTGATGAGTGCCAGATACCGGCTCCATTCGTTCTTGACCCACACGGCGTTGAAATACTCCGGCTTTGTGCCGAGTACGACCATCACTTTGGAGGAATTCAGCGCGGCGAATATGTACGGTTCATAAGCTGTGCCGAGCTTGTCTTCGAGGGTGATGCGGGCGAAGAAAACCTTGAAGCCCTCTTGCGTCAGCTGGTGGTACAAGTCGTTTGCAAGCACGGAATCCTGCGTGCGGCGACCGTTGGCATCGGTCTCCTTGTAGCAGATAAACACGTCAAACGGCTCTTCTTTTTGTGAAATCGCAAGGATGCCCTTCTGAATTTCGTCGATGGCTTTGGCTTCGTCCTCGTAGATGGTTTTTTGATAACCGTCCGCGTATTGCAGGGCTGATTTGTAGTCCTCGTCCGCAAAAATCGAGGTAAACTGCGCACGGTTGACGGTGGGGATGCGTTTATGCGAAGCGGGATCCTCCACGTATTCGATACCGTATCGGCAGAGAACGAGCGACCAGTACGCTTCTGCATCGGTGTTGTCCTCGTTCAGGATCTGCTCATAAATCGACATTGCTTTGTCGAAATCGTTATTCCGGCGGAAATGGTTGGCTCGGTCGTAAAGATTTGCTTTTTTGTCGTCGTCAAGACGAGGCAGTGTTTGCTTTGTGCCGCAGGAATCGCATACGCCGACCGTCGCTCCCTGCTCGAATTCTATTGTGCCGCCGCACATTTTACATTTGAATACTGACATTATCTTAATATCTCCTCTCTGTATGTAAATTCTTTATCGCACATCGGGCAAATCAAATTTCCCTCGTTTATTTGCCATTTCATATATGACAGCTCTTCACCACAATGAGGGCAGTAAACATCAACATACTCATCATCGCCTTCAAAATCGTCGATTTCACCGGCTTGAATGGCTCGCTGTCGTTCTTCTGCTTCAAGGCGTTCCTTTTCTGCCTTTTCTTCAGCCAACTGCTTTATACGCGCCTGAATCATGGATTCAGTTTCTTCAAGAAACGCTTTCTGCTCACTCTGTCTCTTATACACATCTCCGAGCCCACGAGACGTAGAGGAATCT
>CAMFQI010000116.1 GCA_945980015.1 uncultured Eubacterium sp.
TACACCTAAGCCTTCGTCGGCAGCGTCAGATGTGTATAAGAGACAGGCGTGACAACACCTGCTACGGTATTGTCTGCCTTGATGAATACGGTGAGAGAGGTGCTATTATAGCCGATAACATAATTCTTGCAACAGGGGGTATCGGCGGACTTTTCGTAAACAGTACGAATTTTCCTCATATCACAGGTGACTCGTTTGCCCTGAGCCTAAAGCACGGCGTAGAGCTTGAAAATATTAATTATATCCAAATTCATCCTACAACACTTTACAGCAAGAAGAAGGGCAGACGCTTTCTTATCAGCGAGAGTGTAAGAGGCGAGGGCGCCGTTTTGCTTAATGAAAATGGCGAACGCTTTACAGACGAGCTTCAGCCCAGAGACGTTGTGACTAATGCAATCCTTGAGGAAATGCATAAATTCGGTACCGACCACGTTTATCTTACTTTGCCCAATATGACGAGTGAGGAAGCGCAAAAGAGATTCCCAAACATATTTGAAGCATGTATGGCTGAGGGCTACGATATGACAAAGGATAGAGTGCCCGTAACACCTGCGCAGCATTATATGATGGGCGGCGTAAAAACCGATACAAACGGCGTAACCTCTATGAAATATCTGTATGCAGTCGGCGAAACTGCCTGCAACGGAGTTCACGGCAGAAACAGACTTGCCTCGAATTCTTTGCTTGAAAGCCTTGTTTTTGCAAAGAGGGCTGCCGATACCATTGCAAAGGATAATTCCGTTAAGGATGATAATTATCCCGATGTTGACCTTGAAAAATATCCCGAGCGTGACGAAATAAAAAAGGAATTCAAAAAGCTCATTATGGACGAAATAAAGAGAAAGGACGAAGATTTTTATGCTAAATGGTGTAACGATGAAAATTAATGTTGACGATTATATTCTCAACACCTTAAAGGAGGATATCACCTCCGAGGACGTGTCCACAAACGCCGTTATGCCTGAAAGTAAGCAGGGCAAAGCCGATTTGATTTGTAAGCAGGACGGAATTGTCTGCGGTCTTGATGTTTTTGAAAGAACGTTCAAGCTGCTTGACGAAGCAAGCCGCTTTGAAGCAAATTTTTCCGACGGTGATTTTGTAAAAAAAGGCGAGCTTATCGGCGTGATTTACGGCGACGTAAAGGCAATTTTGTCGGGCGAGAGAACTGCCCTTAATTATCTTCAAAGAATGAGCGGAATTGCAACTATGACCCGTGAGTATTCAGACGAGCTGAAGGATTACAAAACCGTTTTGCTTGATACAAGAAAAACAACTCCGAATATGCGTCCGTTTGAAAAGCATGCAGTAAGGGTCGGCGGCGGTACTAACCATAGATATAATTTGTCCGACGGCGTATTGCTTAAGGATAATCATATCGGTGCCGCAGGCTCCGTTACAAACGCAATAAAAATGGCAAAGGCGTACGCTCCGTTTGTACGCAAGATTGAGATAGAAACCGAAACTCTCGAACAGGTTAAGGAAGCGCTTGAAGCAGGCGCAGACATAATTATGCTCGATAATATGGATAACGAAACGATGAGAAAAGCCGTTGAAATGATTGACGGCAGGGCCCAAACCGAGTGCAGCGGCAACGTTACAAAGCAAAGACTTAAGGAAATTGCCGAAATCGGCGTTGATTTTGTTTCCTGCGGTGCGCTTACACATTCTGCGCCTATTATGGACGTCAGCCTTAAAAACTTAACTGTTATTGATTAATTATAAGAGGTGTCATTATGCTTTATAAACCCGAATATGACGAAAACGGTAAAAAAATACTTTGCGAGATGAACGGCGTAAATTCCGATATGCTTATGGATATTTATGTCAAAAAGCTCAAAAAAGGTGAAACGCTTGAAATTTTTGAGGATAAAAACGAATGCGCCGTGCTTTTGCTTGCAGGTGAGATTAACTTCAAGGTCGGCGAAAGTATCGACGAGGTATGCAAACGTAAAAATCCGTTTGAAAAGAAGCCGTATGCCGTACATTTCCCGCATAGCGTAAAGGCAAGCGTTACCGCCGTTGAGGACAGCGAGGTGCTTGTTCAAATGACCGATAACGAAAGAACTTGGGAGCCTGTTTTCTACAATCCCGATAACTGTCTTTATCAGGAATTCGGCAAGGGACAGTGGAACGGTACGGGTCACAGAATTGTATCCACTATGTTTGATTTGGATAACGCTCCTTATTCAAATATGGTTATGGGCGAGGTGTTCAATCAGCCGGGACGCTGGTCGTCGTATCCTCCTCATCATCACCCACAACCCGAGGTTTATTACTATCAGTTTGATCACGAGGAGGGCTTCGGCGCAGGCTTTGAGGGTGATACTCCCTACAAAACCGAAAACGGAACCTGTCTTTGTATCAGAGGCGGTAACGCTCATCAGCAGGTTACGGCACCGGGCTTTGAGATGTACTATGTATGGCTAATCCGCCATTTAGACGGTGATCCGTGGGACAAGACAAGAATCTATATACCGGAATATGAGTGGCTTGCAAATGCAGAATAAAGAACAAAAAATATTGGACAGCAATACTCAAATAGCGGATGTTTTCGATGAGCTTGGAGTAAAAAAGCCGTTTTTGTGCTGCGGAAAAAGCTTTGAAAAAACGCAGGTTTTTGAGTATCTGAAACAGTTTGACATAGTGGTTTTTGACAATATCAGACCTAATCCGAGATTTGAGGATATGGTTGACGCCGCAAGGCTTTTCAATGATGAAAAATGCGACTTCATTATCGGCGCAGGCGGAGGCTCGCCTATTGACAGTGCAAAAATGATAAGGCTTATGACGACAAATGATATTTCACTTTGTCTTAAAGAGCCTATGCACGATAACTCAATTAAGTCGCTTTATATACCAACCACGGCAGGTACGGGTGCCGAAGCAACAAAAACCTCGGTTTTCTATATAAACGAGAATGAAAAAATGAGCATTTCAAACCTCGATTTTCTTCCCGATTATGTTGTTATGATGAGCGAGCTTTTGGAAACGCTTCCTCTCTATCAGCGCAAGGTTACGTGTCTTGACGCTCTTTGCCATAGTATTGAAAGCTATTGGAGTGTTAAGGCAACTGATGAAAGCCGTGAATATGCAAAGCGTGGAATTGTCGGATTTTTTGAAAATTATCAGGGCTATGTTAATAATACAAGACAGGGTAACGAGGGTATGCTTTGGGCTTCGTATTACGGCGGAAAGGCAATAAATATTACCGGCACTACCGCCGCTCATGCAATGTGCTACAATATTACTATGAATTGCAATACCGCCCATGGTCACAGCGTTGCCGCAGGACTTTGCGTTATCTGGGATTATATGCTCAAAAACGATTTGAAGCCAAACGGCAGTCGCACGAGAGAGGACGTAATAAAATCGTTTGACGAAATTGCTTCGTTTATGGGTGAGAATAATGCACAAGGCGGTGCGCTTCGCTTTAGAAAGCTTCTTGACGAGCTTGATTTACCGATGCCGAAAACGAATGAGGAAAATATCCCTGTTTTTGCATCAAAGGTTGATGTTACACGTCTGGGCAATAATCCGTTTGAGCTGACTCTTGATGATGTAACGAATATTTATGCTGAAATTTTCAGCAGTACTGCGGAGGAAAAATGAAAAGAATAATGAAAATAATCGCTGTTGTCACGGCAGTTGCGTGCGTTTTTGCATTGTTTAGTGCCTGCTCATCGGATAAAGAAAAGAATGAGCCTGTGACAAATGCGGGAATGTATTACGACAGAAACGGTGAGGAAAGCTCAAGCCGTGAGGAAGTAAAGTATTACGATAAGGACGGCAATGTTTATCTCTTTGAAATGGTTGAGGACTATCTGCCCGACTATGTTAATCAGCAGACAGGTGAGAGGCTTAACGGATTTAATTGCTATATAACCGAGGACGGATATCTTTATAATGATATATCAAACAAGCTTAGTCTTGTGTCCGGTACAACAGATACTTATTCCGATTCCGATGGAAATACATATTATGATATTTCAACGGTGTATTGGGATATGAACGGCAATATGTTCCACAGAGCCGTAAAATAAGAATAAAAAACAAACCGTTCGTTACTCCGAGTGAATAACGAACGGTTTTTATTTGCCTGAATTATTTATCTGTGTCGGTTGTGTAGTTGAAGGATGAAGCATTGTAGCCGAAATACTTTTCAACGATTGGCGTAAAGGTGTCGCCGTCGCCGTATTTTTCACTCTTTGCCTCACGGATTGCCTCGTTAATTGAATCCTTCCAACCGCTGTTCTTCGCACAGGCAATAACATATTCTATTGTGTCCAACTCGCCGTTTAATGTTGTGTATTTATCGCTCACACCAAGCGGCATATAAGTGAATTCGTCTGTGATTACTGCATCGATTTCTCCGTTTTCAAGTCTGCCGAGCGAAGCGGATGCGTCGTTTGAGCTGACTATCGAAGAGCAAGCACCCGAAATGCTTGAATGTGTATCAAATACTTCCTTTGCAGTCTGTCCTACAACCTCAACTCTTGCGCCTGAAAAATCGGCGTAGGTCTTGATATTACTGTCTTTTGTTGTTATTGCAATAACTCTGTTTGTGATGATAGGCTCGGTGTATGAGTAATCCTCGTTGAATGTGCCTGTGTTCTTGCTGACTGCACCTAAAAGCAGACATGCATTGTATTCCTTGCCCGCTTCGTCAACAAAGCCGCCGTCCTCTTCAAGAGTGTAGCCCTCGTTTACCTGCTCAAATCTGTAACTCTTAAGGTCGCCCTTAACACTGTCAAAGATTTCAGCCCATAAATCTGCGCAAAAGCCCTGTGCAGTGCCGTCGTTAACCTCTGTAATAAACGGTTCGGCAATATTCGTATAGCCGAGAATTGCAACTGTGTCGGAATATTTTTCCTCCTGATTGGAAGAACAACCTGTAAAGCACAGTGCAATAAGCATAACGCTCAAAGCTATTGCCAATAGTTTTTTAGTAGTTTTCATATTGATATGTACCTCCGCATCAAGCATAATTACAT
>CAMFQI010000117.1 GCA_945980015.1 uncultured Eubacterium sp.
TACACCTAAGCCTTCGTCGGCAGCGTCAGATGTGTATAAGAGACAGTAGGAGAACGACCTATGGAAATGAAAATTTCACCGTCAATTTTGGCGAGCGATTATGCAAATTTGCAAACAGAATTAGAAAAAATTTCAACCTCCGACCTTATTCACGTTGATGTTATGGACGGTCATTTTGTGCCGAATATTTCAATTGGCGCACCTGTTGTCGAGTCTATAAAAAAAGTGTGCAGCGTTCCGTTTGATGTTCATTTGATGATAAGCGAGCCGCTGAAATATGTTGAGGATTTTGCAAATGCAGGGGCGGATATTATCTGCTTCCATGTTGAAAGCGACAGCGACGCCATGCAAACCATCGACAAAATAATTTCTCTTGGCAAAAAGCCTGCGCTTGCAATAAAGCCGAATACTCCCGCATCTGCCGTTATACCGTTTCTTGATAAGCTTGAAATGGTGCTTGTTATGACGGTTGAGCCGGGCTTCGGAGGACAGAGCTTTATGCAAAGCACTATGCCGAAAATCGAGGAAATACGAGCCCTTAGACCCGATATTGATATTGAGGTTGACGGCGGCATAAACGCCGAAACAATAAAAATTGCTTCAAAAGCGGGAGCAAATGTTTTTGTTGCCGGCTCGGCTGTGTTTAAGAGCGAAAGCCCTGAAAAAACCATTTCGCTATTGAGAGAAAATGCCGCTTCTCAAAAGGCGTGACGATATGAAAAAGGATAAGAAAAGAAAACAGTTTTATAATAACAAAAAACGCAATAGTCATTGGACGGAGGAGCCCAAGGGCAGACCTATTGACTTTGCCGACAAATATGATGCCGCAGGCGGATACAGTGACAAGTATAACGAAACGAGCCGCAATATTCATCGCCTTGCAATGCAGAAAATCGAACGCAGAGAAAAACGCAGAAAAACAGTTATCTGCATCATTTTGGCAGTTGTGCTGATTTGTACGGGCTATATTGCAATGGACGTTCGTATTATACGAAATGCACGACCGATTGAAGAGCTTATTAATAACGCTTCCTCTTCAAACGGTGCGTTCTCACAAACGGATATTCAGCTTTATGCTATGAGAATTTCGAGCATAAGTATGGATAATTCGGTAATGCTTGACTCCGTTATCGGTGATGTCGGACTTTACGGCTTTAACAGTGTTGTGTTTGACGCAAAGAGAAGCGACGGTACTATCGGTTATCGTTCGTCGCTTGCCGCAGTCGATACCTACGGTGCAATGAGCAATGTCGGAGTAGACAGCGTCGGTTCTGTTCAAAAACTAATTGATAACGATATTTTGCCTGTTGCAAGGATATGCTGTTATGTTGACAATGTTGTTGCGATTTACGACAGCGAAGCGGCAGTTATGAACGGCGACTCGGTTTATCGTGACAATGACGGCGACGCATATCTTAATCCCGACAGTGAGGTTGCTTACGGTTATATTCGTGATATTGTGCGTGAGCTTTATGACTTCGGTGTAAGGGTATTTGTATTGTACGGTTGTGATTTGCCGAGTGCACTTTCGGGCTATAATGACGGCTTTGATTCGATTGCCCAAAGACTCAGCGAGGAGATGCTCGGCGATATTAAGCTAATCGAAGAAACGCCGAGAGTGACAATTTCGGGAATAGAAAAGACTGAGGACGGCGAGGAAAAAATAAGCAATACCGTCATTACACAGGAAATTCAGCATCTCACCCCGCTTAAAGAAAACGGTATCTACTATATTTCCTCGGATATAGATAAGGCTCGCTTGATTGAGCTTTTTAATGAAAACGGAGTAAACAATTTTATTTTGGAGTAGAATATGAGAAAGGTATTGAATACACTTTGGCTTGTAATACTCACCCTTGCATTGACTGTACCGTGCGTTGCTTTTGCACAGGAGGTCGACGTCGAGGTGCCGGTGCTTAAATCGGTTGAGTTCAATAATGCAAGGCTCGTAGGTGAATTTTCGCCGTCGCAGTTTGATTATGAAATCGAGCTTGATGAGTCGGGTGAAACGCCGACGCTCAAAAGCTACAGCGTCACAGACGGAGCTAATATGATTTTTACCGATTCGTTTTCTTCAAATTCAAGGGGAATTAATATTGAGGTAAAAATGAATAATGTCTCTTCAAATTATTTTTTCGCTTATATCTATCCCGACAGTATTGCCGTTGACGAAACGAATAATTATCTAAAGGAAATAAGCTGCGAGCTTGGAGAGGTTTATCCTAAGCTTAATGAAAAGGAAACAACATACAGTCTGTATATTCCGTCGGATATGACCGAGCTTAAAATCAGCGCAGTTGCACAGTCTGTCGGTGCAAGCTGTGAGGTTCCCGGAATTATTACGCTCAACGCCGAGCAAAGCCCGAGCGTAAAGGTTACGGTAAAAGCCGCAGACGGTACTGTCAGGGTTTATACATTTAATATAAAAAGGCTTGAAAAAACCTGTGCTCAGGTTGAACAGGAAATGCAAAGTGAGGATTTCACCTCTCTCGTAGAGGGCGAGCTTTTCCATCAAAAGCCGGAGTTTAAGATTATTTTAGTGAGCGTTATCGTTGGAATTGTGATTATACTCATTGCCGTGAAAATGCTCAAAAGATTTGCCGTTAAGGTATTTGATGAGGACGAGGTTGAATTTTTCTCGTTTGATGAAAATATAAACGAGGATGACTCGGCACAATAAAAAATAAGAAATAAAAAATCAGTGAAAGGGCGGGTGATTGCTTTGGAAATTGAATTGGATGAAAAGCTTGAGGAGTTGAGGGAACTCTACGATAAAAAGGAATTCTCAAGGCTTAAGAATTTACTTTCCGAGCTTAATCCTGCCGATATAGCGGCGGTTCTTGACGAGCTTCCCGATAATCAGCGGCTTTTGATGTTTAGGCTTCTTTCAAAGGAGGAGGCGGCGGAAACATTTGTCGAGCTTGACAGTGATAACCAAGAGGCACTTATTCACGCCTTTTCGGATACGGAGCTTCGTGAGGTCCTTGATGAGCTTTATATCGACGACGCCGTTGACGTTATTGAGGAAATGCCTGCAACGGTCGTTAAGCGTATACTTCAAAATACCGACAAGCAAACGAGGGATTCAATCAACGCACTTTTGAAATATCCCGAGGATTCCGCAGGCTCAATTATGACGCCGGAGTTTGTCGATTTGAAAAAAAATATGACCGTTGAGGACGCATTCAAGCGTATTCGCCGTACAGGTGTTGATAAGGAAACGATTTATACCTGTTATGTTTGTGACAACTCCCGCCATCTTATCGGCGTAACAACCGTAAAGGAACTTTTGCTTCACGATTACGAGGACGTTATCGAGGATTTTATGGAAACAAATACTATTTCCCTGAACACCCTTGATGACCAGGAGCTTGCTACTCAGCTTTTTGATAAGTACAATTTCCTCGCATTGCCTGTTGTTGATATGGAGCAGCGTTTGGTCGGTATTATTACCGTCGACGACGCTATTGACGTCATTCAGGAGGAAAACACCGAGGATATCCAAAAGATGAACGCTATGCTTCCTACCGAGAAGACATATCTCAAAACCTCGGTTTTGGAAACTTGGAGGTCAAGATTCCCGTGGCTTTTGCTTCTTATGGTATCTGCAACCTTTACAGGCTCAATAATCACGGGCTTTGAGGATAAGCTTGCAAGCCTTACGATACTAACGGCGTTCATTCCGATGCTTATGGATACCGGCGGTAATTCCGGCGGTCAGGCGAGTGTAACGGTTATTCGTGCAATGAGCTTGGGCGAGGTCGATTTCAAGGATTTTTTGAAGGTAATATGGAAGGAAATTCGAGTTGGATTTGTGTGCGGCTCGTCGCTTGCCGCCGTTAACTTTGTTAAGATTTGGCTTGTTGACAGAACGTTGTTCAGAAATGACGAAGTAACGATTATTGTAGATTTGGTAATTTGTCTGACGTTGATTATCGAAATTGTTTTTGCAAAGTTTATCGGCTGTTCCTTGCCTATGCTTGCAAAGAAAATCGGCTTTGATCCTGCGGTAATGAGCTCGCCGTTTATTACAACAATCGTTGATGCCGTTTCGCTTTTGTTATATTTTGGAATTGCAACTGCATTAATTCCGAGTTTGCATTGACAAAACGAGGCTTTGGCTGTATAATAAAGTAACTTAATAAGTCAGGGGTGCTGATTGAACGTTCAATCTTGGCTGAGATTATACCCTTCTAACCTGTTCGGTAATGCGAGCGTAGGAAGACGAGATATAAGAATTTTTTCGGCACCGATTTTTTATCGGTGCTTTTTCTTGGCTTATCAAGAATATGTGAGAAAGGAAGGAATATTATGAAAGCAAGTGTTGCAATTCAGGTTTTGCCTGATGTTTCAAGCGAGGACGAGCTTATTAGAATTGTTGATGAGGTTATCGCCTACATAAAGTCGACAGGGCTTAATTGCTATGTCGGTCCGTTTGAAACAACTATCGAGGGTGAAAGCTATGATGAGCTTATGGAAATCGTCGCTAATTGCCAAAAAATCGCAATAAAAGCAGGTTGTCCGAGCGTCAGCGCATACATCAAGGTGGTTTATAATCCCGAGGGAGAGGTGCTTACTATTGACAAAAAGGTTTCAAAGCATCACAAATAAAACGGCACCGATTATCGCTGTCGGAGTAATAATACTCATTTGGTTTTTGTTCTGCGACAGTGAAATAGTGCCCGCTTATATGCTCCCGTCACCCGTTGATGTTGTAAAGGCGTTTGTTGATAATTTTGAGATTATGATGAAGCAGGCGGCAGTAACGCTCCAAGAGACGTTTTACGGCTTAGCTATCGGTATTTCGATTGCGTTCATTATAGCTTCGCTTATGGATAGATTTAATTGGCTGTATAAGGCGCTTTATCCCGTGCTTGTCGTAACCCAAACAATTCCGACTATTGCAATTGCGCCGCTTTTGGTATTGTGGATGGGCTTCGGTATGGCACCGAAGATTACGCTTGTTGTCATAACAACATT
>CAMFQI010000118.1 GCA_945980015.1 uncultured Eubacterium sp.
CAATCATACCCTCGTAAACCTCAACGCCGGGACCTATGAAAAGCTTACCTCTGTCTTGCGTGTTCCAAAGTCCGTAGCCGGTTGTTGTGCCTGTTTCGTGAGCAACTATTGAGCCTCGGCTTCTTGTTTCGATATCACCCTTGTATTCCTCGTAGCCCGCAAAAAGCTGATTCATAATTCCGTTTCCGTTTGTGTCGGTCAAAAATTCACTTCTGTAGCCGATAAGTCCTCTTGACGGAATTTTAATCTCCATATGGGTCATACCTGTTGAGCGGGTGTCCATATTAATCATTTCGCCCTTGCGTGAACAGAGCTTCGTCATAACTGCGCCTACATATTCCTCCGGCACCTCGATAATCGCTGTTTCCATCGGCTCAAGCGTTCTGCCGTCCTTGTCCTTTTTGAGAATTACCTGCGGGCGTGAAACCTGAAATTCATAATTCTCTCGACGCATTGTTTCTATAAGGATAGAAAGGTGAAGCTCGCCCCTGCCCGAAACCTTGAAGGTGTCCATACTATCCGTTTCCTCAACACGCATTGAGACGTTTGTCTCAACCTCCTTGAACAGCCTTTCACGGATATTGCGTGAGGTAACGTACTTACCCTCTCTGCCGGCAAACGGAGAGTCGTTTACCATAAAATTCATACTGATAGTCGGCTCGTCAATCTTTACAAATGGGAGCGGTTCGATATTCTCGGGGTCGCACGCCGTTTCGCCTATGTTCAAATCGGGAACACCTGCAACGCAGATAAGGTCGCCGAATTCGGCAGTCGGACTGTCAACTCTTCCAAGCCCCTCAAATTGATAAATCTTTGAAAATTTGATATTACTCTGAGTGCCGTCCTGATGACAGAGAACATAAGGTGTATTTGCCTTTATTGTGCCTCTCTCAACTCTGCCGACACCTATTCTGCCTACATAATCGTCGTATTCAAGCGAGCTGAACAAAACCTGCGCAGGTCCGTCAACATCGCCCTTTGGCGACGGAATGTATTCAAGGATTGCATCAAGTAACGGTCGCATATCACCCTCGCGAACATTAGGGTCAAGACTTGAATAGCCGTCCCTTGCAGATGCATAAACAACAGGAAAATCAATTTGGTCATCATCGGCACCGAGTTCAATAAACAAATCGAGTACCTCGTCGATAACCTCCTCGGGTCTTGCGCCGTCACGGTCGATTTTGTTTACAACAACGAGAGGAGTTTTGCCGAGCCCGAGTGCCTTTTTAAGCACAAAACGAGTCTGCGGCATACAACCCTCAAATGCGTCAACCAAAAGCAAAACGCCGTCAACCATAGTCAGTATTCGCTCAACCTCGCCGCCGAAATCGGCGTGACCGGGAGTGTCAACGATATTGATTTTTGTATTTTTATAATGGATTGCCGTGTTTTTTGAAAGAATCGTAATTCCTCTTTCACGCTCCAAATCGTTGGAGTCCATAACTCTTTCGGCAACCGTTTCGTTGTCACGGAAGATGCCGCTTTGGTGGAGCATTTCGTCTACAAGCGTCGTCTTGCCGTGGTCAACGTGAGCGATAATTGCAATATTTTTTATATCTTTTCTTTCTGTGATTGCCATAATACCTACTTCTTACTTCTTTTTATTAAAACTGTCTCTTAATTGCACCGTTCTGTTAAATACAAGAGTGTTTTCGCTACTGTCACGGTCGGTGCAAAAATAACCTATTCTCATAAATTGGAAATGTTCGCCCGGCTTTGTATCCCTGAGTGCACGCTCAATATAAGCACTTTGAACTACGAGCGAATTGGGATTGAGGTTGTCCTCAAACGAGCTTACGCCCTCCTCGTTGCTCGGGTTTTCAACATCAAAAAGCCTATCGTACATTCTTACCTCGGCTGTGTTGCAGTCGTGCGCATAAACCCAATGAATAGTACCTCTTACCTTGCGACCGTCGGGAGTGTCGCCGCCGAAGGTTTCGGGATCATACTCTGCGTGAACAACGGTAACATTTCCGTTTTCGTCCGTTTCATAGCCTGTACAGGTTACGCAATAAGCCTTGTAAAGTCTTACCTCGTTGCCTACAAACAGACGGCGGTACTTACTGATAGGCTCTGCCATAAAGTCATCGGATTCAATCCAAAGTTCTTTTCCGAAAGGTACTGTTCGGCTTCCAAATTCCTCGTGGTCGGGATGATATTCAATTTCAAGCTCCTCAACCTTATCATCGGGATAGTTGTCGATTACGAGTTTTATGGGATTAACAACCGCCATTGCTCGCTTTGCGTTTTTATTCAGACTGTCACGCACGCAGCTTTCAAGCATAGCAAAGTCGATTACGCTGTACGCCTTTGATACGCCGATTTTTTCGCAGAAATCACGAATTGCCTCGGCAGGATAGCCACGACGACGCATGCCGCTTATGGTTGCCATTCTCGGATCGTCCCAGCCGTCAACAATGCCGTCCTTAACAAGCTGCAGGCACTTTCTCTTTGAAGTCAGAGTGTAGTTAAGATTCATTCTTGCGAATTCAATCTGTCTCGGCTTTTCGCCGTCGATACACTCGTTGCACACCCAATCGTAAAGCGGTCTGTGATTTTCAAATTCAAGTGAGCAAAGCGAATGAGTAACCTTTTCGCAGGCGTCTGAAAGCGGATGGGCAAAATCGTACATCGGATAAACGCACCACTTGTCGCCCGTTCTGTGATGATGAGCGTACATAATACGATAGATAATCGGGTCACGCATATTGAGGTTCGGCGACGCCATATCAATTTTTGCACGCAAAACCTTTGAGCCTGCCTCAAATTCACCGTTTGTCATACGCTCAAACAAATCAAGACTTTCTTCGATAGGTCTGTCACGGTACGGACTGTTTTTGCCCGCCTCGGTGAGTGTTCCTCTGTATTCTCTTATTTCGTCTGCGGTAAGCTCGTCAACATAAGCCTTGCCCTTTTTGATGAGCTTTATTGCACATTCGTAGATAAAATCAAAGTAGTCGGAAGCGAAATATACATTGTCCCAGTCAAAGCCGAGCCACTTGATGTCCTCTTCAATAGCCTCAACATATTCGGTATCCTCTTTTGTAGGATTCGTGTCGTCCATACGCAGATTGCAAATGCCGTTGTACTTGTTCTTAACTCCGAAGTTTATGCAAATTGCCTTTGCGTGTCCGATATGAAGATAGCCGTTTGGCTCGGGAGGAAAACGTGTTTGAACTCTTGAGTAAACGCCGTCCTGTAAATCTTCGTCAATAAATTCGTGAATGAAGTTTGACGCAACCTCGTTTTCTAAAATTTCTTCTGTTGCCATTATTGTTCCTCCTTGTAATGCCTGAGTGCCTTTTCAAGTCTTGCTTTAACAGTTTTTTCTCCAAGTAACGACGTGATTGCAAACAGGTCGGGCGTATTCGTTCTGCCTGTGAGCGCAACACGGATTATCGTGCTGACGTCACCGATATGACCTGCAAATTTTTCAGGCTCCGCCTTGTATTCCTTAACATTGGGCGTGCAGTCAACGAGCGGACAAATGTCCTTCATTCTGCTAAACCAAGCGTCCTTGTCGTCGCTTAAATCAACAACCTTAATATATTCCTCGAGCACCTTTATTGCAAGCGACGGCGTTGCGTTGCCTGTTAAGTCGTAGCACTCGTTAAAGGTTTCGTCATACATATAGCTGATGTAATCGGGAATGTCCGACCATTTTGCAATATCCTTACGAGGCTTCTTGTTTTCTCTGTCGATATTGAGAATAGCGGTTGCTCTTTCGGTGTTCTGCTCATAAAGTGAGGCAAGAAGCGGATTGTATTCCTTTGCCCACTCATATGAAAGCTCAAACACTCTCTGCGCCGGCATTGTGCATATGACGTTTTTCGACACGTCTGTGAGCTTTACGAGGTCAAACAATGCACCCGATACGCTCATTTTCTTTAAGTTAAACGGAAATTTGTTTATATCCTCGTCCTTGTTTGCTCTGCGCCAGTCCTCGAAATTTGAGTTTGCAAGCGTCATCATATATTCGTTTACGCTCTCCTGCGGATAGCCCTGCTCGGCGTAATACGTAACTGCGGCTTCGGGGTCTTTTCTCTTTGATAATTTACGCTTGCCGCCGTTTTCCTCTTTCATAATCGGTGCAACGTGAGCGTATTTCGGCACCTTGAAGCCAAGCAGTCTGAAAAGCTGAAGATGAATAGGTGCCGACGATATCCATTCGTCGCCTCTGACGATATGGGTTGTCCTCATAAGGTGGTCGTCAACAACGTGAGCAAAATGGTATGTCGGAATACCGTCCGATTTAAGAAGAACAACGTCCTGAACATTCTCCGGCATTTCAATCTTGCCCTTAATCATATCGTCAAAGTAACATTTTTTCTCCAAATCACCGGGCGATTTAAGGCGAAGCGTCCAGCTCCTGCCGGCTTCGATATTCGCCTTTATTTGCTCAAAGGTGAGGTCACGGCATTTCGCCCATTTTCCCCAATATCCCTTTATGCTCTCGTTTTCCTGCTCACTGCGTATTTCGTCCAATTCCTCTGCCGAGCAAAAGCACGGATAAGCAAGTCCCTGTTCAACGAGCCATTTTGCATAGCATTGATATATGTCAACTCGCTTGCTTTGGTAATAAGGACCGTAGTCGCCCTTTTCAACCTCGTCACCTACAACGCCCTCGTCGGCGTTTATTCCGTAAACCGCAAGACCCTTGAGCATTACGTCAATTGCACCCTCGACCTTGCGTTTTTGGTCGGTGTCCTCAACTCTGACATAAAATACGCCGTCGCTCGCCTTTGCGGTTTTGTAGGCAATCATACAGGTGAACAGATTGCCGAAATGCAAAAATCCTGTCGGAGACGGTGCAAATCTCGTTACCCTTGCGCCCTCCTTGAGATTTCTTTCAGGATAAAGCTGCTCGTAATATTCGGGCGACTTGTCTATATTCGCAAATAAAAGCTGTGCAAGCTCCTTGAAATTCATAATACTATCTCTCCACTTATTTTAATTATAATATTATCGCTGTCTC
>CAMFQI010000119.1 GCA_945980015.1 uncultured Eubacterium sp.
ACGAAAAGATGAATCTTACGGCAATCACCGAGCCTCATGAAATTGAGGTTAAGCATTTTCTTGACTGTCTTTTGGTGCAAAAATATTTTGATTTTTCAAGCGTGAAAACGGCGGTTGATATCGGAGCCGGCGCAGGCTTCCCGTCTATTCCGCTTTTGATATGCAATGAAAACGTCGAATTTACGCTTGTTGACAGTCTCAACAAAAGGCTCGAGTTTTTGGATGTTGTGTGCAGGGAGCTTGGCATAAACGCTAATCTTGTTCACTCAAGAGCCGAGGAGCTCGGACAGAACAAGGATTACAGAGAAAGCTTCGACTTAGCACTCGCAAGGGCGGTCGCACCGATGAACGTATTAAGCGAATACTGTCTGCCGTTTGTAAAGCCGGACGGTTCGTTCGTTGCACTCAAAGGGTCAAACGACGATATAACCCCGGCACAAAGCTCAATTCAAACTTTGGGCGGTGAGCTTATAGATACAGTTTCATATAAACTAAACAACGAGGATATGCGTACTCTTGCGATAGTAAAAAAGATATCGCAAACTCCGACACAATACCCCAGAAAGCCAAAGAAAATATCGACAAAACCCTTGTAAATAAAGGATTTTTGGCGAATTAAAGGACTTTTTCACGATGAAAAAGTCTTTATTTTTTTCTGCGTTTATGATAATATATAGTCAGTCCAAAGGAGAGGACAGGCTATGAATAATATAACCTATATTGCAACAGAAAAGCTACTTCCCAATCCGCATCAGCCTCGTCATCAATTCAAAAGTGAGGAAATGCTGTCGCTCGCAAATTCAATAAAGGAGAACGGGATTTTGCAGCCGCTTCTCATTCGCAGAATGAATAATTCGGATTATTGCGAAATTATTGCAGGAGAACGCCGTCTTCGTGGTGCAATTCTAGCCGGCGTGCAAAAGGTTCCCTGCATTGAGGTTGAATGTGACAGTGAAAAAAGTGCAGTTATTTCGATACTCGAAAATGTACAACGAGAGGACTTGTCATTTTTTGAGGAAGCCGCCGCCATAGGTCAGTTGACAACTGTATTCGGTATGAGCCAACAGGACGTTGCAAAATATCTCGGCAAAAGTCAATCGGCACTCTCAAACAAGCTTCGGCTTTTGAAATTACCTGTTGACGTCAGGTATTTCATCGAAAAAGAGGGCTTGACAGAACGCCACGCAAGAGCACTTTTGCAAATTGAAAGTGAAAAGGATATTTGGAGAGTTCTCAACGTAATTAAAGAGCGTTCGCTTAATGTCGCTCAAACAGAGGCTTATATAAACTCTCTGTATGCAAAGAACAAAAAGCCGAAGCGTGAGACTAAAGCAATATATAAGGATTTACGAATATTTGTCAACACCGTAAACCGTGCAATTAAAACAATGCAGGAATCAGGAATAGACGCTATATCGGACAAAACAGAAACAGATGAATATATCGAATTTAGAGTAAAGATACCTAAACATAGTCAAGCAGAACCAAAATTAAAGCTTCTTGACGCAAAACACGCTTAAAACGGGCAACCGTTTTAATATATTCTCCTCTTTTCATCACAGCGAAACAGACAGGCATACCGCTTGTCTGTTTTGCTTTTTGTCATTTTGTTTCATTGTTTCACGTGAAACATTCTCGTTTCACGGTTTCACGAAGTATTGCTTTTCTATATATAGCCGTTTCACGTGAAACATACACCATATATTCACCTTGATAAATTTTTATATGAGTAGTATAATAGCAAATGAAGTATTATAATACACGGAGGTGAAAATATGGGAAAAACCGTTGCAATATTTAATCAAAAAGGCGGCGTAGGTAAAACTACAACCTGCGTTAATATGGCTGCGGCTCTGGGCTTAAAGGGTAAGAAAACACTACTGATAGACGTTGACCCTCAAGGTAACTCAACATCAGGTGTCGGAGTAGACAAAAGCACAGTTGAATACAGTACATACGACGTACTTACAGGCGAAACGTCTGCCCGTTCTATAATGATTGAAACTCAGTTCAAAAATTTGTGGCTTCTCCCTGCAAATATGAATCTTGCGGGTGCGGAAATCGAGCTTGCTGAGATGGATAACCGAAACAGTATTCTCAAAAAGGCTATTGCTACACTCATTATGGAATTCGATTACATAATTATAGACTGCCCGCCGTCGCTTGGAATATTATCTATTAATGCTCTTGTTGCGGCAGATACGCTTATTGTTCCGCTTCAATGCGAATATTATGCACTTGAGGGCTTAAGTCAGCTTGTTTCTACAGTTCGCACAATAAAACAGCACTATAACGAACACTTAGAGCTTGAGGGCGTACTGTTTACAATGTATGACAGTCGATTAAAGCTGACTCAACAGGTTATTGACGAGGTTGCAAAATACTTTCCTAATAAGCCATATAAGGCTATGATACCGAGAAGCGTTAAGGTTGCCGAGGCTCCAAGCTTCGGACAACCCGTTATTTACTACGAAAAGTATTCAAAACCGTCATTCGCCTACAGAAAATTCGTTGACGAATTCTTAAAGGCAAATAAATAAGGAGAAGATATGGCAAAACAATCAGGACTTGGCAAGGGCTTGGGAGCATTAATGCTCGAAAACAATACCGACAGTATGGTTTCAACAAGTACGTTGAACATAAACGAAATAATACCAAACAAGGACCAGCCACGTAAAACCTTTGATGAAGAGGCATTACAGGAGCTTGCAGATTCAATCCGTCAGCACGGCGTGTTGCAGCCACTTCTCGTAAGACCTCTTCCGACAGGCGCATATCAGCTTGTTGCAGGTGAAAGACGTTGGCGTGCTTCACGAATTGCCGAATTAAAAGAGGTTCCCGTTATCATAAAGGAATTATCCGACAACGAGGCAATGGAAATTGCGATTATCGAAAACCTGCAAAGAGAGGACCTAAACCCCATTGAAGAGGCAGAGGGATTGCAGGCACTTATCGACAAATGCGGCTATACTCAGGAGGAGGTTGCCGTTTCAGTTGGAAAATCAAGACCGGCTATCACAAACTCACTTCGTCTTTTAAGACTGCCCGAGGAGGTACGTTCACTAACAAAGGACGGCTTCATTTCGGCAGGTCACGCAAGAGCACTTTTGGGCTTTGATAATCAGGCTATGATGCTCGAATGTGCCGAGCAGATAATTGCAAAAAAGCTCACCGTAAGAGATGTCGAAAAAATGGCAAAACGCCCTGTCCATAAGGCTTCAACCGTTTCATCATCAAAGAGAAGAGACAGCTTTTACGACGAGGTTGAAATCGCTTTGAGCGAGGCACTCGGCACGAGAGTAAAGGTATATAACGGCAGAAATAAGGGTACTCTTGAAATAGAATTCTATACCGCCGACGACCTCAAAAACATCGCAAACGCTATAGCAAAATAATAGCTATTAGGAGGGTTTATGGAAAACAATAAAAGAACAGCAATAGAAGTGGTTGTTGATACTGCCGTAACTGCTTTTGCTGAGGGACTTATATCCAGATATAGCAGAGAGATTGATGATGTAAACGGTGTTGTCAATATGAAAAAGAATAACTGCTTTATAGCTGAACTGGGCGAAGAATTTATGTTCTATTCAGCCTTTGTACGTAGTTTTGACAGTAGCTTTGGTAATGTTTTGGAAAAAATGGGAAACAACATAGCTCGTCTGTCTTACGAGGTAAGAGGTAGTATTAATTCGTTTATATTGCCTGACCAAATTCAAAGAATATCCTCTGTATTAGACAGTTATGTAAGTCATACTGCTTTACCAAGCGTTGATCATTATGACAACTATACAAGTATTATACCAAGGGATACGACAAGTTTTGTAAGGACTCACCAAACTGATAATTACTTTTATAATCCGGAAACAAACGAACATTTTTTAATTGAACTAAAAGCGTCCGGTGACTTAGATAATAAAAAAGCAAGGGCAGAAAAGTCTGCGCTGTTAGATGAATATTTCTTGTTGAAAAATCAGCTTATTAACGACCAAAATGCTAAAATTAAGGTGTTCTTTGCGACGGCTTATAACAAATTTGGAGAAGGTAACGAGTGGAAACAGGAAAGAGTACGACAGTTTTTCGCAAATGAAGAGTTGCTGATTGGTAAGGATTATTGGGATTTTGTATGTAATGATAACGAAGGATTTGATATAATTTTTAACCAGTATAAGATTTCATCAGAAAAAATCAAAACAGCACTAAATGAAATAAAGGAAATGTATTTTTAACCATGATTAATATTGAAAAAATTGAGGATTATCTGTTACTTAACAACGATTGTTTCAAAGCACTGAAAGAAATCCCTGATAATTCTGTTGATTTGATTTTAACAGACCCTCCGTATAATATTGCTAAGTATAGCACAGGAAACCTTTTGTTTGATTGGCGTTCTGATATTAACAATGACTTAGCCGAATGGGATTTGGAAGAATTAAAACCGGCGGAATTAGTTGATGAATTCAAAAGAATACTAAAGCCCACCGGCAACATATTTATCTTTTGTTCCTACAACATAATCGGAGAATATCATAAGGCTTTTGATTCAGAGTTTGACACATTTCAATTTATGGTTTGGCATAAAACCAATCCTGTACCAAATTTTAGAAAATCATCATTCTTGAATAGCTGTGAGTTGATAGTTGCTTGTTGGAACAAAGGGCATACTTGGAATTTCACAAATCAAAGAGATATGCACAATTTTATAGAGTCCGGTATTTGTATGGGCAGTGAAAGGATTAAGGACAAAAACGGAAAAAATTTGCACCCAACACAAAAGCCGGTTTCAATACTAAAAAAAATAATTAATATTGCTTCAAACGAAAATGATGTTGTGCTTGATTGTTTTAACGGCGTTGGAAGTACCGGTGAAGCGGCTTTAAATCTTAAACGAAGATACATCGGTATAGAGATTGACAAAGAGTATTATCTGTCTCTTATACACATCTGACGCTGCCGACGAAGGCTTAGGTG
>CAMFQI010000120.1 GCA_945980015.1 uncultured Eubacterium sp.
GAGTAAGGGCAAATCAGCCAATTTTAACCACGGTTCGGATTACTCTTTATTGCCTCATTTTTCAAAAAGAGTGTCAAGCTTTTCATCCTGCGGCAGTCTGCTTTTGAGAGTATCAAAATGAATTTCTTCGTCATCACAGCAAAAGCTACAAAAGTCACTTATTAACGGCTTTAGCTTGAGTTCTTTTTCACTCGGCTTGATAAACGGGCAGTCAATTCTGTCCTGAATATTCATTGCGAAAACTTCAATAATCTCCCAAGCGTTACATTTGTCGTACATAAAGGGCTTGATTTTCGTTGACTTAACGCTTATTTCAATATCTTCAAATTCGATAGTAATGTCCTCGCTTGCTAACGAATCCTCTATGAAATATTTCGCAATACCGATAAGCAGGTAACCGTTTTGGTTTTTTTGATACAATCAATTTCTAAATTGTAGTAAGTATCACACAATAGTTCAATGCTGATTTTTGCATTTTTCAAAATCACAGTCGGTATATCAGAGCCATTCAAATATGAATTAAACACCAAGTCATTGTCCTTGTACTCATTTTCGGAAAAGCAAAATGCTTCGTTATCGCATAAATGCTTAATAGCAGCAGCGTTGTATTCGCCAAAGCCGATACCGATTAAGTCTTCCATCGTTATCACAAAATCACCTCTTGATAACATTTTTTTATTGTAATTTATTTCGATTGTTTTTGCAATAAAAACGCCGGTTTTTTGCAAATAGCAGTACTGTCTTTTTGTTGAATATTGATTTTACTTATGATATTATGTTTTTGTTGAGGTAGTTATTTATGAAAAAACATTTAGATGTCCTTAAAAGAGAACTTGAAAAGCTGAAACAAAACAAAAATGTTAAGGGTGTTTTGCTTATAGGCTCTGTTGCCTATGGTATGGCGACTGACAATTCCGATTTGGATTTGATTGTAATATCTAATGAAAACAAATTTGTAAGCGAATATGTTGACGGCATACTTGTCGAAAAGCATTTTGGTGAATATAGCATATTGTTAAAGCGATTTGAAAATAATCCCGTTGAGGTTTATAAATATCTGTATTCCAAAATAATTTTTGATAATGGGCAGTTGGAAAAGTTAATTGCAAAAGCAAAAGAAATTTACAATAGCTATTGCACACCTGACAAAGAAAAAGAAGATATCTGCTATTGGCTTTCAGCGACAAAAATCAAATTGTTGTCTGCGATTAACAGCAATGACGAAATGAAAGTTTCGTATTTGCTTTCAACTAATACTTGGAAAGTATTGGAGGGTGTATGGGCGGAAAATAATAAACCTATGCCGCCGTCAAGCATAGCTTTTGTGAAGAATAATGAGTTGACTTGTGTTCCGTGCGATAATTGGTTTAATAAATTACTTGTTGGAGATAATTTTTCAAGAGCTAATTATATGATTGATACGATTGATTGGATTTGTGAAAGGTAAACGAATGATTAACATTTTACTTGAAGGATATGGAATAAATGCCGATTATCTTTATGATGACTTGAAAAAATACATATTGCCCAATTACTCAGTAGCAGTAATGGCTTTTTCTTTTCGTGACAGCGATGTTAATAATTCGGCAGATTGGAATTTACTGTACAGCAAAGAAAAGGGTATTTATTACAGGGGAATAGTCAGCGGCTTTACTGCTTACGGAATATCGGAAAATAATATAAAGTTTGTAAATTATTTCGAGGATACAAAAGAGTTCGCTAAGCAAAAAATAGAAAATGCGGATATAGTTTATTTTCTCGGCGGTCTGCCTGACAGAATGATGGACAGAATCAAAGAGTTCGGTTTAGTGGATGTGTTAAGAAAGCATAACGGAATTGTTATGGGTTACAGTGCAGGTGCTGTTATTCAGCTTTCCGAATATCATTTATCACCCGACCACGATTATCCTGAATTTCAATATTATGACGGCTTGGGATATTTGGACGATTTCTATTTAGAGGTTCACTATGAGAATACAAAGGTGCAGGATGAAGCCATTGAACGTGTATTAGCTGAAAGAGGCAAAACAGTTTATGCAACTGCTTTAATGTCAGGCGGTATTATCGTAGATAACGGTAATATTAAACTGCTTGGAGATGTTAAGACTTTTGATATGCCGGTAGGCTGTTGAGAAATGGAACTGAATTTCGTTTTCTTGCGAGGGAAGATGTACGAGGGTACCTCGACCGAGCAAAAAACGAAAAACGCTAAAACCGCCTTGGATTCGATGTCCAAGGCGGTTTTACAATCCCTCCGTCAGCACAAAAGCACTGCAACCTCTCTTTACACAAAGGAGGCTCAATTCGGTTTGTTTTATTTATATGGCGTGGTTCAGACCATTTTGTCAACAGTCTAAAACCACCCTGCATAAAAGCAAGGTGGTTGTATTAATTTTATGTATTATTACTTTACGATTGTACCCATTGTGTTAGGAGCCATGCCTGCGGCATTTGCTTCGTCGGTGTCGATATGCATTGCGAGAGCGTAGCTGTCGTTTACTCTGCAAACAACGTCGCCGAAGGTAAGATTTCTGCCGTTTGATGTCGGGATTTCAACACTTACGATTTCGCCGTTTGTAATTCCGAGAGCCTCTGCGTCAGCGGTTGTTGCGTGGATGTGACGCTTTGCAGCGATAACGCCGCAAGGGATTTCAACCTCACCGCACGGACCTACGAGCTTGCAGGTGCCTGAACCCTCGATGTCGCCCGACTCTCTTACAGGAGCGTTAACGCCGATTGAACGGGCGTCAGTTAATGAAAGTTCAACCTGTGTTGCATTTCTGCAAGGACCGAGAATTGAAACGGCAGGGAATTCTCCCTTTGTACCGATAACCTTTACTCTTTCCTCACAAGCGTATTGACCGGGCTGCGAAAGCTCTTTTTTTACTGTGAGCTCATAGCCCTTTCCGAAAAGTGTTTCAAGGTCAGCCTTTGATACGTGAACGTGACGGGCTGATATTTCAACAAGTACTTGATTTGCCATAATATTTTCCTCCGAATATCATAATTATTTCGTTGCCTATATATTATACCTTTTTGTATTGTTTTTCAAGGATTATTTTGCTATTATATTAATAAATTGATTGGAGTGACGGATATGACGCTTGACGAATTAAAAAATGAATGTGAGACTTGCAGAAAATGTGAGCTTTGCGAAAGCAGAAATAATATAGTTTTCGGCTTCGGAAATCCAAACGCCGATATTATGCTAATCGGCGAAGCGCCGGGCGAAAACGAGGATTTAAGCGGTATGCCGTTCGTCGGCAGGTCGGGAAAGCTTCTTGACGAATTTTTGAATAGCGTCGGACTTGACAGAAACGAGAATGTTTATATTGCAAATATGCTCAAATGCCGTCCGCCGAAAAACCGTGATCCGAAGCCGTTTGAACAGGATTTGTGTATTGACTGGCTGAAAAAACAAATTGAAATCGTCAGCCCGAAAATCATTGTCTGTGTCGGAAGAATTTCGGCTCAAAGAATGATTGGCAAGAGCTTTAAGGTGACTGTTCAGCACGGAGAATTTGTTGATATTGACGGAATTTTGTACACGGGAACATATCACCCTGCCGCAATTTTGAGGAATATACACAATAAGCCCTATGCTTTGAAGGATTGGAAAATCATCAAGCAAAAGGCGGTTGAGTTGGGAATGAGGGACTGATGTTTCGTAATTGGACAAAGAAATCGGCAATAATATATTTAGTCGGCGGAGTGTTGCTTTTTGTCGGGCTGTTTTTGGTGTCGCTTGTACTTGTGATATGGGCTGACGGTCAGTCACAGTATGAAATGACCGAGCTTCAAAAACTCGGCATTTCGGCACTCGGCGGCTTTATTCCGCTTGCATCATATACAGGGTTTTGCGTAGGCTTTATAAGAATAAACGAATTGAGCGTTAAGCAGATAATTTTGCTTATAGTATTTTGTATTCCGGTTGTTGTTTTGAGCGTGCCGTTTGGCGTTGTTATGTTGATTCCGTGCATAATCAACGCTGTAAAAACGATAAAGGCTTCTTGATGTGCTTTATTGTATTGTTTTTGTTGACACATTTTACAACTTTATATATACTAAAGGTGCACACATGCTCATTTACTGTTAAAAGAGGGTAATGAAAATCTTGATTTAATAGTAAAAAGGATAGGAAGCAGGTATGTGTATTGGCACAACACAAAATATAAAAGAGCAGGGCATTTGTTTCAAGACAGATACAAAAGTGAGCCGATAAACGATGATGAATACTTATTGTCTGCAATAAGATATATACATCAAAATCCTGTAAAGGCGGGAATTGTTGAGCGTTGTGAAAACTACAAATACAGTAGTTATAATGCATACATCAAAAGTGACGGCTTTGTTGATTCAAGTGAAATACTTGAAATGCTTCCTTTAAGTGAGTTTTCAAAGTTTCATTGTGAATTGGAAACGAACAGTCATATTGATTTTGACGAAACAAAATCAGTTAGATTAACGGATGAAGAAGCAAAACGAATAATTGAAAAAATTTCCGGTTGCAAAACAGTGGAGTAATATCAAGAACTTCCACAAAAAAAGCAGATAGGATTAATATCTGAATTTAGAAATAGGAATATTTCTATAAGACAGATAAATAGATTGACGGGACTATCTATCGGAATTGTAAGAAAATATTGAACACAGGGAACCGTCCCCTGTGCACGATAGTGGGACTTTCTATCAATATTGGAGAGTTATTATCAGGAAAAAGTGTTATATACAGAAGTAGATTTTGGAGATAGCGTTATATGGAAAAGATATTAGACATGATAGGTGATTTTATTGCTGATGGCATACTGGAGTTGTTTATTGCAGATGAACGGCGTTATATTATAGCGTTAATATCTTTTTCCATTTGCATATTAGTCAACGTTGTATTAGCTTTCTTAAACAGGACATCTAATAAAAATGTGCAAAGAAAAATTTTCTTTGGTGTATTGTTAATGAA